>CAZBFW010000086.1:0-10556 GCA_964491135.1 uncultured Phycisphaeraceae bacterium
CTTCCGCCTCGGCGCGAATCTTGTCCGCCGCCATCTGGCCCGCCCGCACTCCGTCAGTCTGAAGCTTGCTGACAAAAGCCTCTAGTGTCTCTGGCATCGCACGACTCCATTCAACACGCCGCTGCCCGGCGCGCACACCGATTCCGTCCCGTCCGAATGGGCGGGCCGGCAGAATACCTTATCGGTTATAATCGCCTTCAACCCCCTGGGTTTCCCGTATCAAGTCGGCTCCATTCCCGCACCACCGGCCTCGTCACGCGACATCTGCCCGGGATGCACCGGAGCCACGACCTGTCACTGTCGGGAGAGCAGCGCTCCCGGCCGTACGTGGGAACCGCCGCGCACAACTCGCCTCCAGATCACACCGGCGAAGCGGCGTACCGCCGACAGGCCGGCCGCAGCCCGCGCCGGATGCCCTCGTGTGCCGACCGAAACGTCGTGGCGTGTTCAGACCGCCGCGCGACGCGAGACGTAATCCTCCCGGGGCCTCTGACGCGAAATCGGACACACGGAGCCGGTCGGCCGAGTCGTCGTCACTGTATCGACCGGGCTCGGGTCCAAGCTTGCCCACGGATTGCGGCGTGGGGCGAGGCCACGCCACGCGCATCCCGCACCTGCCGCACGCCAGGCGGGTATCATGGCGTCAGGAGCGGCAAATTTCCACTGCCGTCCGATAAAATCTGTCGGAAATCGTTGTAGCACGGGAGCTAACGAGAGATCACCCGCCGCCACGGCGACGAGGGGTACGGCGGCCGGGGCGGGCTCATTGCCTTGACTTGCGGCCCTGCATTCGATTAACGTCAAGGGTGATCGAGCCGGGGAATGGCGCCTGTCTGTTCCCCACGGAGCGGTCCAGGGAGAACACAGGACTGTATCGAGCCCGTCAACACGTTGCACCACCGGGGTAGAGAACGTCGGCCGGCATTGCAGAGATGGTTCCGGAACCACGAGGGCCCGGCACATCGTACGGTCCGGCCCGGCCTATCGCCCGGAACCCAAGGTCGTGATTCGTCTCGCGTGGCCCGGATGCAAACCGGTCACGACCGGGGTTGAGTTGGTGTTTCGGGGCGGCAGCGTAAAACTTCTGTAACGGAGCGTTTGCCCACGCAGGCTAGGAACCAAGATGAACGACATACCACGCCCGACGGAGTCTGCCACATCGGCGGACACGCCTCTTTCACCCGACCCGGATGCTTCGCTCGGCCTCGGCCTGACCCCGGAGGAGGAGGAGGCACTGGCCGGAATGTCCATGTTTGATGTTACGGACACCGCCGACCCGTCGTCGGCACCCACGGAAGGAGCGGAAACGGTGATCCGGGTGAAGATCGTCAAGGTTCACCGGGACGACGTGTTCGTGGAGCTGGGGGGCAAGGCGGAAGGCGTCGTGCCGCGGGTGCAGTTCAAGGGGGGCGAGGATGAACCTGTCGAGGGGCGGATCATCGACGTGGTGTTCGACCGGTACGACCGGGAATCGAACCTGCAGATCTTCTCGCGAGAGGGCGCGGCTCGGATTGCAAGCTGGGAGTCTCTGAAGCCGGGCCTGGTCGTAGAGGGTCGGGTTTCCGGCATGAACAAGGGCGGCCTGGAGATCGACCTGAAGGGCATCCGGGGCTTCATGCCCGCCTCTCACTGCGACGTGGATCGCACATTTGACATTTCAAACCTGATTGGGGACGTGGTCCGCTGCCAGGTGCTGGAGGTGGACCGCCGCGAGAAGAACGTCCTGGTCAGCCGTCGCAAGGTCCAGGAAGCCGAATTCATGGCGGCCCGGAAGCAGTTGCTGACCGAACTGGCGGAGGGCCAGCTTCGCCAGGGCGTGGTTCGCAACGTTACGGACTACGGGGCATTCGTGGACCTGGGCGGCGTGGACGGGCTGCTGCACGTCAGCGACATGAGCTGGTCACAGGTGGATAAACCCAGCGACGTGGTGCACGTGGGCCAGCACGTGGACGTGAAGGTGCTCAAGATCAAGCAGGCCGAAGAGGGCAAGCTGCGCATCTCGCTCGGCCTGAAACAGGCCATGCCGGACCCCTGGGCGAACGTGGAGCGGGACTTCCCGGTCGGCACGTCGCTGAAGGCTCGCGTGGTGCGGCTGGCCGACTTCGGCGCATTCGCGGAGGTGACCCAGGGCGTGGACGCCCTGATCCCGGTAAGCGAGATGAGCTGGGGTCGCGTCAACCGGCCCAAGGATTTGCTCTCCGTCGGGGAAATCGTGGACGTGGTCATCATCCGGCTGGAGCCGGAAAAGCGGCGGATGGCCCTGAGCATGAAACAGGCCGCTCCGGACCCGTGGGAGGGCGTGGCCGCGGATTTCCCGGCCGAGGCCGTGGTCACCGGTCGGGTGACGAAAACCGCCGATTTCGGCGCTTTCGTGGAGCTTCGGCCCGGCGTGGAGGGGCTGATCCACATCTCGGAGCTGGCCGACAGCCACGTGCGCCGGCCCACCGACGTGGTGCAGCCCGGCCAGGACGTGCAGGTCAAAGTGCTGGGTGTGGACATGGAGCATCGGCGCATCTCCCTGTCCATCAAGGCTCTGACCGCTGCTGCTTCTGCGGAGGCGGTGGTGGAAACCGCACCGGCCAAGCAGGTCAAGAAGCGCAAGAAGCCGCTTCGCGGCGGATACGGCACGGAGGGCGGCGGGCTCTTCGACGGCCTGCTGCGCTGAGCCGGCCCGCTGACGCACCGCCCGATCAGGCGTATCATCCACCGCCATGACGGTGGCCGAGCAATCCATCCGGGCCAAGGTTGACGCGGGGCAGCGCCTGTCCGCCGAGGACGGCCAATGGCTCTACGCCTCCGCGGATCTGCACACGCTGGGGCAACTGGCGAACCAGGTCCGGGAACGCCGGCACGGGCGCAACGCCTACTACAACATCAACCGGCACATCAACTACACGAACTACTGCGTGCTGCGCTGCACGTTCTGCTCGTTCTACCGTCCGTGGCGGGAAGAGGCGGCGGACGGGTACGAGCTGACCGTCCCACAGATCGCCGATCAGGCGGAAGAAGCCTATTCGCGCGGCGCGACGGAAGTGCACATCGTGGGCGGGCTGCACCCGCGGCTGCCGTTCTCATACTACACCGACATGTGCCGGGAGATTCGCCGCCGCTGCCCGCGGATGTGCATCAAGGCGTTCACCGCCATCGAGATCATCCATTTCACCCGCATCGCCCGGCCGCGGATGAGCATTCGCGAGGTGCTGGTGGCGCTGCGGGAGGCGGGGCTGGACGCATTGCCGGGCGGCGGGGCGGAGATCTTCGACCCGCGCGTGCACGACGAGGCGTTCAGGAACAAGGTGGGCGAGGCGGAGTGGTTCGAGGTGCATCGGACCGCCCACGAACTGGGAATCTTCACCAATGCGACCATGCTGTACGGCCACGTGGAGACGCCGGCGGAGCGGATCGCCCACCTGATCAAGCTCCGCGAGCATCAGGACGAGTCGCTGCGGTCGCGGCCGGCCCATTTCAACTGCCTGGTGCCGCTGCCGTTCATTCCGGAAGGCAGCGCCCTTTCCCATCTGCCGGGTCCCACCGGCCTGACGAATCTGCGTACGCTGGCCGTCGCCCGGCTGATGGCGGACAACATTCTCCACCTCAAGGCGTTCTGGATCATGCAGGGGATCAAGCTGTCGCAGGTCGCGCTGAACTGGGGCGTGGACGACCTGGATGGAACGGTCGTCTACTACGACATCACCAAGCGGGACGGCGCCTCCACGCACCAGGAGATTTCGGTGGATGCGCTGCAGCGTCTCATCCGCGAGGCCGGCTGCGTCCCCGTCGAACGCGACACCCTCTACCGCCGCATCCAGCGCACCGCCGACGGCTGGACAACCGGCGACGCCTGTGAACCCGGCTGCTGACGATTCCCCTCACTCAGTGTGGGCGAAACTCCTCGCCAATGCCATCGATGAACAGTTCCACCCGCCCGCATCGCGGGCAGACATACACGTCAAATCGTTCCCGGTTGACGAATAGTTCTCCAAGCTCACCCAGAAACCCCCAGCGAGTCCCCTCATGGAACGCCTTGGTGCCAACATACCCCAGGTCCGCCTCGCAGCGGGGGCATGTCATCGGATTCGAACCGTTGTTCATTGCCGTGCTCCTTGTTCGGACAGCGAAGCCACCCTTCGCCGAGGGGCGCAGTCTACCGCTTCCCCCAATGGCCGACGAGGCGCGTTCATTCCGGATCGTTACCGGTGACGGCATGCGGGTTGGTCGGATCGACTCCGTCGCGAACGCGTCGCTTGGCCTTCGCAAGGCGACTCGTCGGCGCGCCGGGGTCACGCGGTGCGTCCGTCGGCAGGCCCTGCGCGGGCCTTCAGCCGGTGAATGGCCTGCGGTGCGAATCCCACCGGGCGCCCCTCGACATCACAGCCGCTCGTACGGAATCGCGAAAGTGTCTCCCTGGGACACGTCTCCCGTCTTCAGGCCGCGAGAGAACCAGCGGGTTCGCTGCTCGGACGTTCCGTGGGTGAACGAATCGGGGACCACGTACCCCTGCGACCGCATCTGCAGCCGGTCGTCGCCGATGGCCGTGGCCGCGTTCAGCGCTTCCTCGATGTCGCCTTCCTCGAGGATCTGCCAGTTCTGTTGGGCGTGGTGCGCCCATACGCCCGCGAAGAAGTCGGCCTGCAGCTCGAGGCGAACCAGCAACTCATTGGCTTCCTGCTCGCTTGCCCGCTGCTGCAGCTTCTGGAATTCATCGTTGATGCCCAGCAGCTTCTGCACGTGGTGACCGACCTCGTGGGCAATCACGTAGGCCTGGGCGAAATCGCCTGACGCACCGAGCTCTCGTTCCATCTGGTCGTAGAAGCCCAGGTCGATGTACACGCGCTCGTCCGCCGGGCAGTAGAACGGCCCGGTGGCCGCACTCTGAAAACCGCAGGCGGAACTGACCTGGTCGCGAAACAGCACCAGCTTCGGCTTGCGGTACGACTGCCCCGATTCGCGGAAGAGCTGCGTCCACACGTCCTCGGTGTCGGCCAGTACGACGGAGACGAAGCCGGCCTTCTCGTCCTCTGCGGGATTGACCTGGGCCGGTCCGGCAGACTGGCTTGGCGCATTCGCCTGCATTTGCTCCAGGAGCGGACGAGGATCGCCGCCCATGAAGAGCACCACGAGCACCACAATGATCCCCACCAGGCCGCCGCCCGCCGCGACCGGTTTGACCAGCGACCGGCGGTCTTCCACGTTTTCGCTGCCCCTTCGTCCTTTCCATCGCATGGCAACTACTTCCCTTTGCCGAGCGCGGATTTGACGAGCCCGACGATGGCCAGGAGCACGCCGCCCCCCACGCCACCCGAGGCGATGCTGCTGATGACGCTCGTCAGATCGAGCGACCCGCCCTCCGAAACGCCGATTCCAGCCTGGTTGAGGAGCTGACCGCCGAGGCCTCCGCCAAGAATGCCGGCGATCGAATTGAGCAACGTGCCCAAGTCGATCTTCTGGGAGAGCTTTGCGGCAGCGTTGCCGCCCACGGCGCCGCACACAAGCTGGATGATCAGAGCCAGTGCGTTCATCTCATTACTCCTTAATGTGCCAGGAATGCACCCACCGTTCCCGCGCCCCGATGCTCGCTCGCGCCCCCGGGTCGAACTGCGAAACCGCCGACAAGCCAGCCCGTTCGGCGCCATCCTCCTGCTGTTCGGCCTCGGCATCAATCCGTCGAAGACCGGACGCACGCCAACGCCGAAATCGCCAAAGAGAATGGACAGACCACTCAGCGCTCCAGCCGGAGCGGACACGAACTGCGGTTGGGATTGTCGGCCCGCATCCCCCCCACCCCGCAATTCGTCCGCGGTGCGATGCGGCCACCCCATGCCGTTCCGGCACGCAGGATTATCGAGGCAACCCACTACCGCGGCAAGGAAGACCTGACGCGAATACGTGCGTCACGCAGACGGAGCCGATCCGGCGGGTTCGGGGGGCGGATAGCTGCTGTAACTCACTGCAAAATAGAGCGTTACGCCGTATGCTCGGCCGCCGCGAATCGCCGTTTGTTCATCGCCGTGGTCTGCCGGATCGGAATTCTCTGTCATCCATCGGGGTTTGTCACTCGTCACGAAGTACAGGCGGAACCGTCGGTGGAACCGTGTGTTCCGCCCGTCTGAGGAGGCCTGGGGTATGTCCCGGCGGTGTCCGTCCGAACGTGTGCAGGCGTTTACGCTCATCGAGTTGCTGGTCGTCATTTCGATCATCGCGCTGCTGCTGTCCATTCTGCTGCCGTCGCTGTCCAGCGCCAGGCACCAGGTACGCACCGTCGTATGCCGCTCGAACATGAAGCAGCTCATGAACGGCATGTTCCTCTACAACGCCGACTTCGACGCATTCCCCGGCACGCACGGCCTGTTCTGGTTCCAGCGGCTGTTCGGGGCAGAGTGGCCCCGGCCGTCCGGCGTCACCTGGGACGGCGCACGCGACCGGATCGTGAACATCAGCGTCACACCCCCGTACGAGAAGCCCTACCACACGGATCCGGAGTTCGTCGCCGACGTGCCGGGAAGAGGTACGCTCTTCAAGTATCTCCGCGACGAGTCCGTGTACACGTGCCCGGTCGATCGTCCGGGCCCGGCTGAGGACTCGCCCATCGGCGGCGGCGGCAACGGCAGGCTCAGTTACTCGCTGAACGCGTTTGTCGGATACAGACCTCCCGAAAGCCTGGGCAGCTTCACGTACGTGGCCGCCTCGCTTGACAACGCGCTGCCCGGCGACCGCGGTACACGTTCGTTCAACGTCGGCCAGCGCGTGGTTTTCCCCACCTCGCGATTCATGACGCTGTTCGAGGAGCACCCCAACTTCAACATCAACGGCGGCTTCCCCGATGGGAACTTCAACGGCCTGGATCGAATCGCCACACGCCACATGGCCACTACCGCGTCGGCGGGTCAGACGCCCATAGGGCGCACCGGCATCGCATACCTCGACGGCCACGCGGAAAGCCCCAAGTACCCCGCCAAGACGGAAGGCCGCCAACTCTTCCCCGAGTACGGCCAGCCATACTTCTGGCGTGCCTCCGGCCCCCCCGACACCGCAAACGTCTCCAACTTCGTCAAGAAGCTAAGCGGCCCCTGCCCCTGGTGATGCCCAAGTACGCAGCGATCCGGATTGCCCGCGGCGAGGGCCTGGTTTTGACCGGCCACGGTTGGCCGTGTTAGGATGGGTAGGCTCATGCGGGCCGGCGGGGCGAGACGATAGTGGTCAAGAGCGGGACGGGCGGTGAGCCCCCCCGGCCGCGCACAACCTTGGAAATGGACGAATGATACGAACACTGACCATCGCTGCCGTTGTTCTGGTGGGGGTACTGTGCGCCTCGTGCAGCCCGCAGCTTCTGGAGAATCCTCGTCCGCCCTCCGTGGACGCTGGTTCGGACTGCTGCGTCGGACAGGGCGATACGGTCACGCTGCGGGCAGTTGGATCGGGCGGGGGGGTGCTGACCTACCGCTGGTACCTCTCGAGCAAGCCGGAGGCCGCGGGGGACGTGGAAATCCAGAACGCCGACGAGCGGGTGGCGACGGCCGGCCCGCTGGACACGCAGGGGCAGTACAAGTTTCGGGTGGTGGCCACGGACCCAAACCTGAGAAGCCGCCAGTCTTTCGTGACGGTGACGGTCGGTGCGCCGGGGGCGTCCGGCGATTTCTGCGTGGCGGCCGACGGGCCGGAGAACCTGAACGTCGGCGACGAGGGCACGTTCACCGCGACGGCCTCCCGCACCGGGGAGCTTGAGTACGCGTGGTCGGCCCTGCAGAAGGACGAGGACGGTGAAGAGATCCCGACCGACAGCGTGACCCTGGGCACGCCGGGTGCGGCCGAGACCACCGCGACATTCACGAGCACGGGAACGTTCGTTCTGCGCGTCGATGTGGAAGACCCCGAAACCGGCGAGGTCGGCACAGGTCGGACCGAGGTGAGCGTGTCCGGGCTCGAAGACCTGACCGTGTCCATCGACGGACCCACCTCGGCGGTGCTGGACCAGGGGTTCGATCTGACGGCCGTGACCACCAACGGCGTCGGCGACATCACGTACGCCTGGTCTGTGCAGACGGGTGAGGCCGATCTGGAAGGCAGCGACCAGGCCACGGTCACGGTGACGCCGACATCGGGTGGAACGCTCCAACTGCGGGTGCACGTAACAGATACGGCCAACGACCGGACCGCCCAGGCCACGCGTGCGGTGACGGTGGAAATCCCTACCACGGTTGAGGTCACCGGTACGGCCTCGTCCCCCGTGCTCCGAGTGGGCGAGGAGGTGACGCTGACCGCATCGTTCGAGGGCGAGTTTGACTCGGTGACGTATGACTGGGAGATGGTGGACGGGCCGGGCACCATTGCGGATCCCGTCGCGGCGGAGACGACCCTCACCGCCACGGCCGCCGGCACCATTCACATCGAGCTGACGGTGCGGACCGAGGACGAGCACGGCCCGCGCGTGGGTACGGCGGATGTGTTCGTGGCCTCGTACGAGGCCCCGGAGGGCACGCGTCCGCGAGTGGTGATCGACGTGGAGGAGTTCGGCGAGATCACGCTGGCGTTGGAGGTGGAGGCGGCGCCGAAAACAGTGGCGAACTTCCTGCGCTACGTCGACGAGGGCTTCTATGAAGGCGTGCTGTTCCACCGCGTGGTGGCCGACTTCGTGATCCAGGGGGGCGGGTTCATACCGGACCCGGACGACGCGGACGAGATCATCGAGATCGACGCAGAGCTGATTCGCGACCCGGTGGAGAGCGAGGCGCCGAACGGACTCAGCAACATCCGGACCACGGTGGCGATGGCCCTGCGGGGCCAGGACGCGAACTCGGGCACCACGCAGTTCTTCGTCAACCTCGACGACAACTCGAACCTGGACGAGGGACCGCCCCCGTTCACGGTTTTCGCGGAAGTGGTGGACGGCATGGACGTGGTGGACGATATAGCCGACGTGGAGACGGGAACGCGTAGCGGGTTGGAGGGTGTTCCCGTGGAGAACGTGGTGATCGGCGAGGTCCGCCGCGTTCCGGGCAGCCGGATCACGCCGGAGTAGGGATCGCCCGGCGCCGAGACGGCGGGGCGGAGACCCGGTGGCCGCGGTAACCTGCAGGGGAAGAAGCAGGAGACGATTCATGTACGAAGATCCGCGAAGCACATTTGAAGACCTTTCGGCCCGGATCGTCGCGCTCCGGGACTCTCTTTGACCTCTCTGCCAAGAAGAAGGAACTGAGCGAGCTGGAGCTGCGCATGGGCCGGCCGGGCTTCTGGGACGATCCGGAGTCCGCGCGACAGGTCGTGGACCGGTTGCGCAGCCTCAAGGCCATCGTGGAGCCGCTGCAGGCCCTGCTCGACCGCAGTGGCGACGCGGCAACCGCCCTGGAGCTGCTGGACGAAGAGGAAGACGCCGCCACTCGGGACGAGTTGAACAGAACGCTTGAGCGGCTGGAATCGGGCGTGGATCAGGTGGAGCTGCTCGCCCTGCTTTCCGGCCCGAACGACGCACGCGACTGCTACTTCTCCATTCAGGCCGGCACCGGCGGCGCGGACGCCCAGGACTGGGCGGAGATGATGATGCGCATGTACCTGCGCTACTTCGAGCGAAACGATTTCTCCGCCGAGCAGCTGGCGCTGAAGGACGGGGAGGAGGCGGGCATTCAATCGGTGGATTTCCTGGTGCGCGGCCCATATGCGTACGGGCTGCTCTCGTGCGAGATGGGGGTCCACCGAATGGAACGGATCAGCCCGTTCAACGCCCAGGGCAAGCGACAGACCAGCTTCGCCGCCGTCAACGTGGAGCCGGAGGTGGACGACATTCTCATCGAAATCGACTGGGACAAGGACGTGCGGGAAGACACGTACCGGGCCGGCGGCAAGGGCGGTCAGCACGTGAACAAGACTTCGTCCGCGGTCCGTCTGACCCATCTGGCCACCGGCGTCGTGGCCCAGTGTCAGAACGAGCGTTCGCAGCACAAAAACCGGGCCAGCGCCCGCAAGATGCTTGCCTCGCGTCTGTACCAGATGGAAGAGGCCAAGCGGAACGCGGAACTGGCCAAGGCGTACAGCGAGAAGGGACAGATCGGCTGGGGATATCGCATCCGCACGTACACGCTGCAGCCCTACCAGCTTGTCAAGGACGAGCGAACGGGGCACAAGGATGCGGACGTGCAGGGCGTACTGGACGGAGACCTGCAGGGCTTCATCGACGCGGAGTTGCGGCGCCGGCTGGCCCGGCGGAGCCAGGATAAGCCCGCGACCCCCGCGGGCGCGAACCGCGGCGAGGGTGCGTCCGGCTTGCGTTCGGTGGAATCGGAGGGGTGGGTTCGGGTATGATGGCAGCCGTGTGCGGCGCCGGTTGGGCATGTCGCGCCGCAGGGCTTCGAATCGGACGGCTTCGGCCGGCGCGGTCCGCAGGTGCGCCGTTTTGACCGGCGCCCCCGTATGGAGGAAGAAGGTTCGCATGTCTCCGAAGACGCAGATGCTCGAGCAGATTTCGGTGTTTCTGGAGAACCGCCCCGGCGTGATTGCGGAGGTGTGCAACGCGCTGATTGACCAGGACATCAACATCGCCGCACTCTCCGTGCTGGACACCAGAT
>CAZBFW010000087.1:0-8900 GCA_964491135.1 uncultured Phycisphaeraceae bacterium
GTGGACCCGGAGATTTTGACCTTCACCGCGACGGAGGCGCCGGTGGTGTAGGTGCTGGAGGCCACGGTGGTCTGCTTGCCGCGGAGGGTCTTGATGAAGTCGACGGGCCCGGTGCCGCCGCCGGTGTCCTTCGTCGCGACGGGCCGCGGAGGGCATGTCAAAAGTCATCCTGACGCGTTTTCCGCCGTCTGACGCGTTTTCCGCCGTCGCGTTTTCCGCCGTCTTGCGGGGCGTTGATCTATCGATGTTTCCGTGCTCGAGAGAACAGCCCGAGGAAAGCGAGGACTGCCAGCGCCAACGACGACGGTTCGGGGACGGGTCTGTCTGAAATGCTGGCTACCAATGGCGAAACGAGGGGGCCGGCCAGGCCCGAATTGACCTGGAGGAAATCATACTCCGGAAGAAACGGACTCGAGAAGACCAGCAGGTCGCTGGTGTCGCCGACCTCAAGTTCGGCGCCGTCAAAGAACCACGCCATGGAGGTTGAGTTGTCCCCGCCGCCGGTCGGGGCCTTGGCCGTTGCAGCTCCCGTCGGAACAAAACCGGGCGCCGACACGATACCGCGGCCGTCCGCTACATCGACGCCAACCGAAAAGGTGTCGACGCCGGGTACGGCTGCTGTGACGGAGGTAATCTGATAGACGTACACGACTTCTCCAGGCGCGGATGGGTCCGCATGGGCGATCCCCTGGCTGTTCAGGTAAAGCTGGAAATCGCCATGGAGAAACGCCGCCCAGTCGACCTCAGCGGTCAGCGTATCTCCGAACGCAGCGCCTACAACCGCCACACTGCCGTGCCAGCGTCCAGCGTCGGGCCCGAAGCCATCATTCAACGCGAAGTTGGTGGTCGCCAACGGGCCGGCGATTGCCGCCGGAACCAGTGCGAGGGCCAGCCCGGCAACAATAAGCGGGCTCGACTGAACATACCGACTATGTAGAATCGCCATCTCTACTCGCTCCCTTCCGCCGTGCGATACATCATCATGCCCGGCAACAGACGCATACGCGACGACACTCATCCGCCGCGATGGAAACGCGTTCGTCATTGACGCCGCGGTCTCAAAAGACAGCACGCCGCCAGACCTGAGGCCACCAGCAACAGTAACGCCGGCTCCGGCAGGGGCACCGGGCCGGGAGTTGGCACTCCGGCCACAAGCGCCTGCGTCCCACCGTCAACCGTCAACGATGCGCCAACGATCGGCAGATGCAACGACGAAAAGGCCAGGCCCCAACTGGTCATGCCCGTCGGGATCGCCGGTGCGAACAACCAGCGAGCGTTCGGGGTGAATGACGCCGACGAGGCATCGACATCACCGATATCGAACGTGCCGATCGTATTGGCTGGATTCGAGACCCCGATGATCTCCGCAGTTGCGGCCAGATTCCCAACCACGGAGACCTGGTACGTGTAGACCAGGGCATCGCCCGGCACATAGCCGAGACCGGCGAAGTTGGCGTTGAAATCGGCAGCGGTGAAGACCGCGTAGTCGATGGACCCGCTGAGGCCAACGCCGTTGTTGAATGGAACGGTGCCCGCCACGCCGCCGAAGGCGGCTCCATGGCCGTTGAGGATCCCCGCCGTCGCGCGCGAGGTCGCGCCCATCGTGATCGCTGCGATGGCGATCATCCGGACGAATTCCACAGGAGCAATTCTTGGCATTATCTCACCCCTCTCGATGATGTTCCTGCGCGCACGCGGAACATCTGGTCGAAACACGAGTCGGCCCACCGTCTACAACATGTGACGCGAACGTTTTCCGCCAGGCTGCGAACGCCTGTCTGCCCGAACACTCCACTTTTAGGGGACCTTCATGTCCGTTGTCAATCAGACAAATCCAAATATCCGTCCGACGTCCGGCGCGATCGGGGATTGGGCCAACTTAACGCTGGTCGCAACAACGGATTAGGTATCTCACACACGACGGGATCTGGCGGCTGAGTCCGGATCGGGACTCGGGAATGTGACTGGGGAATCTTTGCGTGCGATTCACTGCCCCGTGATCAGGACACGCACGGAAGTGCGGGGCCAACCCCAAGCGCGCGCTGCCGAGTGGCACGCCCCGTCAGCCGACGCGACATTCGGTGGGGATAGTGGGAGATTCGGGATATTCGGGACAGTCAGTGCGCCACGAGGTTCTGGAGGACCAGCGGATGAGAGATCCGTCCGAGGAATTCTCGGTTCACCTCGGTAGCCACCCGAGCGATGCGGTCGGGCAACCGTCCGTGTCGAAGCCTCGGGGTCAGGTCGCGCAAAAGGCGTGGCCGCAACCGTCCGGGCCGTAACGCGAGTGAATCCTGAGCAGGCGTCGAAAGTATCGTTGTGGACGCCGCCCCGCCTGACTGTCGGGGAAGGCTGCTACGCGAACTCTCTGCCGCGGGGACGGGCAGCACGACCCCCAGAGACCGGCTGGAAAGCCGGTCCCACAAAAGAAGCCGGTCCCACAGACACTGGAGAACTAGAAACTCGATGCTGGAGACTGGAAAGACCGGCAGACCGGCTGGAATCCCGGCGGCCCCGGCGCGCCGGGGTCCCACAAAAGAAGCCGGTCCCACAAGGAGAAAGCCGGTCCCACCACGACGAGAAGGCTGGGCCATCCTCGCGCCGGCCTACGGCCGCTGTCTCCGCGTTTTTGGTCGCCGCGACGGATCACTCCGTCCCTCCCTCCGTGCCTTCGTGCCCACGTGCCTTCTTGCCTCTCAGTCCGCTTTCCCCTCGTCCCTGCCCGTTTCGCCCGGCCGTTCACTTTCCGGCCCCGCCCCGGTATAGTGTGGGGCTCGTTTGGTGTGGAAATCGTGCTGGACGCGGACGTTGCGCGGGCCGGTGGGGGGCGGGGCGGACCTGGCCCGCCCACAGCCCGGCCGCCCGGCGACCGGCACCGAGGAATCGTCATGGCGTTTGAGAATGTCAGCCCGAAGGTCGACTTCCCGGGCGTGGAACGGTCTGTGTTGAAATTCTGGGGTGAGTCCCAGGCGTTTGAGAAGCGGCGGGCGAAGAACCGTGGCCGGAAGAAGTGGTCGTTCCTGGACGGGCCCATTACGGCCAACAACCCCATGGGCGTGCATCACGCATGGGGCCGGACATACAAGGATGCGTTCCAGCGGTACTTTGCCGCCACCGGGCACGATCTGCGGTACCAGAACGGGTTCGACTGCCAGGGGCTCTGGGTGGAGGTGGAGGTCGAGCGCGACCAGGGGTTCCAGACGAAAAAAGACATCGAGACGTTCGGCCTGGACCGCTTCACCGACGCCTGCAAGGAGCGAGTCCGCAAGTACTCCGCGATCCAGACGCAGCAGTCCATCCGCCTGGGCTACTGGATGGACTGGTCCGACTCGTACTACACGATGACGGACGAGAACAACTACACGATCTGGTCGTTCCTCAAGAAGTGCCACGAGCTGGGCTACCTGTACAAAGGAACCGACGTCATGCCGTGGTCCGGCAAAGCCGGGTGTGCGTATTCGCACATGGAGATCGCCGAGGGTCGTCGGCTCGTGACGCACACCTCGGTGTTCGTCCGGTTTCCGATTCGCGGCCGGGACAAGGAATACCTGCTGATCTGGACCACGACGCCCTGGACGCTCACGTCCAATACGGGAGCGGCCGTCAGCTCGGAGCTGGAGTACGTGCGCCTGCGGGCGAAGAAGGACGGCGCGGTCTACTACTTCGCGAAGGACAATCTGAACTACCAGCGACTGGAATCGCAGTACAAGGACGGGTTCGGAAGCCAGCCGTGGCCGAAGGACGTTCCGAAGCTCAAGACGATCCACCAGATCTTCCAGGAGCACGGGGGGTACACGATCGAGGGCACCCTGCCCGGCAGCGAGATGATCGGCTGGTCGTACGACGGCCCGTTTGACGAGCTGCCGGCGCAGCAGCACAAGGGCGGATACGCCCAGCCGCTCGACCTGATCCCCGCCGACCAGCGCGACTGGCCCAGCGGCCGGGACGGGCACGTGGTTTTCGACCCTGGCCGGGATTCCAAGGGTGAGCCGTACGTGGTGGCGGGGGAGGGCACGGGCATCGTGCATTCCGCGCCCGGCTGCGGCGACGTGGACCACGCGTGGGGTCTGTACTTCCGGCTCGCCGCCATCGCCCCGCTGGATGAGGAGGGGCGATTCGTCGAAGGTTTTGGCCCGTTCACCGGCATGAGGGCCGCCGACGAAGAGACGGCGCAAGCGGTCGTCGCGGACTTGAAAGCCAAGGGCCTGCTGGTGGCGGCCGAGGAATACCCGCACGTCTACCCGCACTGCTGGCGCACGGGCGACCCGCTCGTCTTCCGGCTGGTGGATGAGTGGTACATCTCGATGGCCTGGCGCGACGAGATCAAGGAAGTCGCCAAACAGGTCACCTGGCTGCCGCCGGCGATGCGCGGCCTCGAGCGCGAGCTCGACTGGCTGAGCACCATGCGGGACTGGATGATCTCGAAGAAGCGGTACTGGGGCCTGGCCCTGCCTATCTGGGAATGCCCGGCCTGCGGCCACTTCGACGTCATCGGCGGGCGCGAGGAGTTGAAGGAGCGGGCGGTTGAGGGCTGGGACCGGTTTGAGGGACACAGCCCCCACCGGCCGTACGTGGACTGGGTCAAAATCCGCTGCTCGAAGTGCGGGGAACTGGCTTCGCGCGTGCCGGACGTGGGCAACCCGTGGCTGGATGCGGGGATCGTGGCCTATTCCACCACGCGCTACAACACGGACCGCGAGTACTGGTCGCAGTGGATTCCGGCCGACCTGATCACCGAGTGCTTCCCCGGCCAGTTCCGCAACTGGTTCTATTCCATCCTGGCGATGAGCACCATGATGGAGCTGGGCAAGCCGGATCGCCGCCCGCCGTTCAAGACGTTGTTGGGCCACGCCCTGGTGCTGGACGAGAACCGGCAGGTGATGCACAAGTCAGACGGGACGGCCATCTGGTTCGAGGAGGCGGCGGAGCAGCTCGGCGTGGACACCATGCGCTGGATGTACTGCTCGCAGCCGCCGACCGTGGACCTGCCGTTCGGCCTGCGCCACCCGGGTGAGCATGTGACCGTCCCGCTTGAGGATGGGGCGGAGATGACGCACACCGTCGGCGGTGAGCGGCTGTGCCGGGTGACCTCCACGCCGGCCGACGAAGTGCGCCGTCGCGTGCTGCTGACGCTGTGGAACTCGTACGCCTTCTTCTGCAACTACGCGAGGCTGGACGGCTTCGACCCGAACACATCGCCCGTGCCGCTGGACCGGCGACAGGACATCGACCGCTGGATTCTGTCCGACCTCCAGCGGGTGATCCGTACGGCCCGCGAGAACTTCGAGCAGTACAACCTGCCCCCCATCTGCCAGCGGATCGAGCGGTTTCTGGACGACCTGAGCACGTGGTACATCCGCCGCAACCGCCGGCGGTTCTGGCGGGGGGCGGCCGAGGGCGACACGGACAAGCTGGCCGCGTACCAGACGCTCTACGAGGTGCTGGTGACGCTGTGCAAAGTGATGGCACCCATCGTGCCGTTCATCACGGAGCACATCTACCGCCACCTCGTCAGCGGCCAGGTGGCCGGGCAGCCGGAGAGCGTGCACCTGTGCGATTACCCGGAGGCGGACACCGCCCGGATCGACGACGAGCTGTCCGACCGCATGGACGCCGTGCTGCGGATTGTGTCGCTGGCCCGGTCGGCCCGGACCGCGTCGAAGCTGAAGGTCCGGCAGCCGCTGGCCGAGCTGGTGGTCGCCACGCCGGTCGAGCGGGAGCGTTTGGCCGTCGGGCAGTTCCAGGATCACATCGCGGAGGAGCTGAACGTCAAGAAGGTCAGCGTGCGGGAGGATTCCGCCGGTCTTTGCCAGGTCCGATTGGACGTGGACAAGCGGGCGATCGGGGCCAAGTACGGGTCGCTGGTGCCGCATATTCTCAAGGGCCTGGCCGGGGTCGATGCCGCGGAGGCGGCGGCCCGGGTGGCGGCCGGCGAGACGGTTTCGGTGGATGCCGGCACGGAGACCGTGGCGTTGGAGCCGTCGGAGCTGGTCGTGCAGAAGGACTTCGGCAAGGACTGGGTGGGTGTCGAGGACCAGCAGACGACGGTGATGCTCGACAAGCGGATCACCACCGAATTGCGGCAGGAGGGCATCGCCCGCGACGTGGTCCGCAACGTGCAGAACCTGCGCAAAGATGCGAACCTCAACATCGAGGATCGCATCGTGTTGTCGCTGCATTCAGACGCAAAGGAGATGTTGGCGGCCATTTCCGCGTTCCACGACTACATTGCTCGTGAGACGCTGGCCGTCGAGGTCACTGCTGACCCGGTCTCTGATCCGATCGGCCAGGCCGACGTTCGTATCGACGCCGCCCCGAGCCGCATTGCCTTACGGCAGGTGTGAGGGGGCTTGTGGCGTCCGTTGCCTGCTGCGGGCCGGCGGAGATCCCGGCAGTCCATCCGCGATTCGGGATCAGCTTGTGACGATCGCGGCCGTGCATGCGACCGTGCACGCGGCTATGACCGCGGCCTGAGCAGCCTGGACGGCCTCTTGGGTGGCGGTTCCGAGGAGTTGCCCTTCCGCGATCCCTCCGATACGTGCCTTGCGCCGCTTCAGTTCCTTCCGCTCGAAGTGGATCCCAAGCATGCCCGTTCCCTGTGCCAATGCCAGGAGAATGGCCGTGCGGGCATCGATGCGGGCGTCGTCGCCGAAGATCGCCTGCCGCAGGCGCTCCACGATTTGCTGCTCCGGTGCCGGATCGCGCTGCGGATAGAGCTTGCGCGTGAAGAGCCAGAGCACCTTGTCCTCCGAGGCGTCCAGGATGCGCTTGCGGCACAACCCTTGTGCGACCCGGTCCTTCAGGTTCCTGATGCGGGCCAGGCGGGCAACCCAGTCACCGGCCCGTCGGCGCCGCTTGGCCGATGCGATGAGTTCCAGGCATTCGTCCAGCAGGGGCTCGCGCAGCAGCGGGCCGGGCACGAAATCCACCAGCTTCTTCTTGTCGTTGGACACCGTTATCCGTTCGGCCAGAAACAGCTCGGCCAGGATCGCCCCGCCGAGGGCATAGGCGTACATCTGCGCCTGGCTCTCGATGGTTCCTTTGGCATCCTTCAGCGCCAGCAGGAGCAGCTCTTCGTGCAGGTACAAGTCGGGTGAGCCTTGTCGCATGGGGGGCCATCCTTTCCCTGTGGGACCGACACCCGTCGGTCCGCTCTGTTCCAAGTGTACCACTTGTTGGGGTGGCCACCGGTTATAATCCGGCTCGCACTCCGGAACCGGTCCGGCCTCCGTGGGACCACGTGCCGTCCGGCGTGATGGTTCCCAAACCACGGCACGACCCGCGGCCGCCGAGCGGCCTCGGGGTGACACGCCTGCGATTTCAGCCACCACGCTTTGGGAAGAACACCTCTGTGGCTTGAATCAATACGCTGCAAATGGAGTCGGCGTGTGAATGTCGAAATCCTCAGGAATCCTGCAGGCTGCACAATGCGCAAAGGTGCCGCATTCGGTGCGATGTCGGCAGCAGGGGGGACCCTCGCCGGGGGTTTGGCGAGCTGGGGCGCGGATGGGACGTTGCGAAACGCCGCCCCGCTGGATCCCGCCTGCCACGACTGCTGCGCCAACGGCGTCAGACAAGGCGGAAGCACCGCCGCGTACCCCTGGTGATGCGGCACCACCGCCGAGCAGTCCGCATAAATTGAAAATACGATTATTACAGTACAACGGCCCTATTTCGACACTTTCATACATTCTAAGAAAAAAAAACACGCTTTGGCGTGAGGGCCGTTGCATGAATGTGCCATATTCGCTATGGTAACGGAAGCAGGGGCGACCCTGCGGGGTTTGGCGCTCTGGGATATGGACGGGGCAGGCGGACACGACCCATTTCCTTCTGCCTGCCCCCGTCACGAGCCCTAACCCGCTGGCGGATACGCGGTGCTTGCCTGTCGGAGGGTCAATCATGTCTCGGTTCAGCACAACAGCCGCATGTTCTGTTCTCGTTGCGTTCGTCGCGTGCGGGCTTCCCGCTTCGGCGGATCTGGTCACGTTCGACTTCGTGGTTCAACTCACGAGTGTCTGGGACAGCGAGAACGTCCTTGGGGGAACGGTCGGCGTCGGAGACGAGGTCACCGGCCAGTTCATGCTGGACACATCAACGCCCGACGAGTGGCCGCTTCCCAACGGGGGAATGTACTCGGATCCCGTGGTATCCCTTACCGGAAGCGTTGGAGGCATCCCTTTCAACGGTCCCGGGCCCCAGGCAGACCAGATCCTCATCAGCGTTCCCGGAATCGGCCCTTACGAGTACACGATGACGGAGGATCCCTACTTCCTGGATACGCGAGCGACCTTCCGCATCTGGCTGCGGGATACTACCCGAAGTTGGACGAGCGGAGATGCTCTGCCCACGGCGCCCTACTCCTACTGTGACGGCAGCAGCTTCAGTTTCGCTGCACGGCAGGATGCCATCAAGCTGGAGGGGATCGTTACGTCCTTCACGCCGGAACCGGGGAGTCTCGCCTTCGTGGGGTTGGGCATGTTTACGGTTCTGGGTCGCACTAGAGGTTGAGGTTGACACGATCGGTCTTCAACTTGGAGGGTTCATCATGTCTCGGATCAGCATAACAACCGCGACTTTTGTTCTCGTTGCGTTCGTCGCGAGTTCCCTGCCTGCTTCGGCGGATTTGGTGACGTTCGATTTCACGGTGGAGTTGACGAGCGTTTCGGACGTGAATGGCGTCTTGGGTGGGCTGGTCACTGCTGGGGACGAAGTGATCGGGCAGTTCACAATCGACACAGACACTCCTGATTTGACATCTGCACCGACGCTTGGCTACTACGTGAATGCGAATGTCAGTCTTGAAGGACAGGTGGGGCCGTTTGCAGTCTCGGGCGTCGGTCCGGCGGACAACGTGACAAGCATCCGTATACCGAATACAGGCCCATACGGCTTCGTCA
>CAZBFW010000087.1:8910-10494 GCA_964491135.1 uncultured Phycisphaeraceae bacterium
TTGAGGATACATACTTCCTGGGCGCATGGGCCGATTTCTGGTTCAGGCTTCAGGACAGCACGAGGAGTTGGACGACGGGAGATGCGTTGCCAGCCGTGCCGTACTCGCATTTCGATACTGGCGACTTCCGCCTTTCAGCCTTTCAGGACTCGCTGGTCCTGCGTGGGGTCGTCACGTCATTTACGCCTGAGCCAGGTAGTGTCGTGATACTTGGTGCCGGCGTGGCGGTGCTGGCGGTCCGCAAACGGCGGCGCCGCGCGAGTTTGCCGGCACCACGGCCTCTCGATTCGGGACGCACGGCGTCCCGTTTTTTTATTTGCGCAGCAGTTGTGATTATCGGAGCAACCGCACCTGTTCAAGCCGACCCGGTGTGCGGCTGTACGGACATCGTTTTCGTTGTGGATACTACTGGCAGCATGGGCGGTGCGCTGGACAACACCGCGAGCACGAACGGACTGCGCGGGATCATTGACACAGCTATCACGGCATCCGGAGGCGACCTGCGATTAGGGCTCATCACGTTCGACGGTCTGTATGGCGGAGGAAGCGACTACGTGAAGGTGTACTCTCCACTCACGACCAATGTGCAGCTGGTTGAAGACCTCCTCGCCTTGCTGCCCTCTTATACGGAAGACGGGGGCCGTTCGCCTGAAGCGTCCGATGAAGCGCTCCTTGAGATGCTGGCTCCTACCATCTGGGCGACAGCAGGCAGCTTCTGCTTGGCCTCAACGAATAGGTTCGAGACCCCGTGGCGGTCCCAGTGCATCAAGCATGCGATCCTGGTTACGGACAATCTGCCCGGCGGATGCGATGACTCGCATGAGTGTCAAGACGAAGTGAACGCGTTCACCCGGGCTCATCAAGCTGCGGCGGCAGGCATAATGATTAGCACCGTGTATGTGGGAGGACTGCCGTCACCCAACGAGCACGTCGAACGAATTATGAGGCGATACGCCGTGTTGACAAGCGGCTCATATGTGCCGGTCTCCGTGTATGCAACCGGCCCGGACGGCATGAGCGTTACGGAAGTCCTGCAGGCAGTCGTTGGCGCCTGCCCGGACTGCAACGGAAACGGGATCAATGATCTCGTGGATGTTGCCCCCGGGGGAGGAAGCCTGGACTGCAACACGAATTCGGTGCCCGATGAGTGTGAGCCCGACTGCAATGGGAATTCCAGTCCGGACTCGTGCGACATTCTGGCGAATCCGTCCATCGACGCCAACGGCAATGTTCATCCTGACGCGTGTGAGATCGACTGCAACGCAAATTCAGTACCCGATGAGTGTGAGCCTGACTGCAACGGAGACGGCATCCCAGACGATTGCGAGATTCCTCCCATCGGCAGCGGGCCGAACTGTAATAACAACGAGCTTCCCGACGAATGCGAGCCGGATTGTGACGACGACGGGGTGCCGGATGAATGCGAGCTGCCTCCGTACGGCTCCAGCCTGGACTGCAACGAGAACCGTATTCCGGACGAGTGCGAGGAGGACTGCAACGGCAACACCATCCCGGACGATTGCGACCTCCGCGATTGCACGGGCACGCCGCCGCCCATTCTCTGCGCCGACTGCAACAGCAACG
>CAZBFW010000088.1:0-5168 GCA_964491135.1 uncultured Phycisphaeraceae bacterium
CGCCGACTGGGCCGACTGGAGTATCGCGATCACACCGATCGAACCCGTCAACGTCGTCGGCTGGGCGAAGATGCGCCGGCCGGGGCAGGCGATGTAGTACCCGCCGGAACCGGCCACCGCGCCCATGCTGACCACCAGCGGTTTTTCCTCATCCAGCTCGCGCAGGGCCTTCCAGATGGCGTCGGACGCGTGGCCGGAGCCGCCGGGCGAATCGACGTGCAGCACCACCGCCTTGATGGATTTGTTCTTCTTGAGCTCGTCGATGGTCTTGACCATGTCGTCGCGGCAGATGACCGACGAGGAAAGGGCCGCTCCCAGGCTGACGTCGATGATCGGGCCGCGGGCGTGCAGTACGGCAATCTTCGGGCCGACCGCCTTGCGGGCCTCCTCCGCCTTGCGGAGCTCGCGGTTGATGGCTTCCACGAGGTCCTGGATGGAGTTGACGCCGGCGAGCCCGTCCTCGGCCTCCTGGTACCGCTTCATTTTGTTCTGCCGCAGCAGGCGATCGCGGTATTCGTCGTAATAGGCGATGGTGTCGATGAGTCCGCGCTGCTGCGCCTGCGGGGCGTCGAACAGGGCGATGTCCACGATCTCGCTGACGGCCTCATCGCTGAGCTTGCGGCTGGTGGCGACGATCTGCTTGTAGTCCTTGAACCAGCTGTCGAAGATGGCGTTGAATTCCTCGGAGAACCAGCGGTCAGGTTCGCGGCGGTTGACGAAGCCGGGGTACTTGTACTTGCCGGCCGTGATGACCTCGAACTCCAGGCCCTGCAACTGGTAGTGGCCCTTCATGAACGGGAAAAGCCGGCCCATTCCCGGCAGCATGATGGAGCCGGTCGGTGCCGTGGCGATCTCGTCCGCGGCGCAGGCCAGCAGGTAGGCGTTGTCGCCGCCGGCCTGGAGGAAGGCCATGACCTTCTTGCCCTTTCCCCGGAGCCGCTCAATGCCCGAGCGCAACTCCTGGACGTCGGGCAGCGACAGGCCGACGTCGCCGACGTTCAGCAGCACGGCGCCGATGTCGTCGTCTTCTCCCCATTTGTCGAGCTGCTCGACGATCTCCTGGAGCGTCCGGGTCCGGCCGGGGATCGGCAGGTTGATCGCACGAGCCGCAATGACGGTCTCGTCAATCCGCAATTCGGCCAGGCGCGGGATGGGACTGGCCTGGATCTCGCCTTCTGCGAGCTGCGTGGCGGCCGGTTTCTCCTCCGCCGCTTTCTCCTCCGGCTCGTCCGCGAGGACGGGTGAGAGAAACAGACCCAGGACCAACATGCAGCAAAGTGCCCACGGTTTCATGAGAGGTTCTCCTTCTTTCGGATCGTGCTGAGAGCAGCGCCTTCACCCGCCACCGGCGGGGGTCACGGCGCGCTATGGTTATCCTTTCTTCTCCTCGGCGCCGGGGGGTGCCGCGTCGGCCGATTTCTCGACGCGGTGGATCTCCCCGTTTTCGTCAATGAACAGCTTCTCGAGGTGATCGAAGGTGCCGGGGGCGAAGCCCAGTCGCCACGACTCGCGGCCCCACTCGATCACGTAGATGCTGTCATCGATGCCGCTGAACACGTCGTCTTCATCCTCGTCGTCGCTCCGCTCGTTCCGTCCGCCAAAGCCGAACAGGTCGCGGCCGAAGTCACGCCAGGCCTGTCTCGAGGATTGCTCGACCCGCAGCAACTGCGGATTGCCCGCGAAGTCCACGTATCCGTCCAGCTCCCGCACTTCCGCCGGCCAGCGGCCCACGTCCTTGCGGAAGAGCCTGGCATGGTGGTGGAGCACCTTCAGCTTGCGAGCCGCGTCACGCTCCCGGGCGAGGTCCGTCCCGCCGGACTCTTCCATCAGGGACACTACGGCCAGCGCCGGCACTACCAGAGTGCCCGCGGGGATGGGCCCCTCGTGCCGGATCGCCATTCCGGCGTACTGCATCTGGGCGGTGAACATGCCGTCTGTCAGGTGCGTGCTGACCTCGTCGGCGCCCGGCAGCAGGTCACTGCGGGTCACCGAACTGATGGTGACGTTCAGGTACGGTACGACGTGTCGATACACCTGTCTCCAGTTCACCCACGCCTGCCCCCGCGTGCCGCTCTCGGCAGGCAGGAACCGCCGGGCCTGGTGCCGGGGGAAGTTGAGCCACCGCTTGACCAGCCCGTCCGGTGACGTGCTTGTGGAGCCGATGACAAGGATGTTACGCTGCTGGCCGCCGGCGTCGGTCTCGGTCGTGAGGAACAGGACGGTTCGCATACTGAAGGCCATGCCGCCACCCATGCCGGGCCCCGGGACTTTCGAGAAAACGATCCGGCCATCGACCGTTTCTTCATGCCAGGGCGGCTCTTCCTCGCGGTCGCGGTACCGTTGGTTCTCCTGCTCGATGGCCTCGCGAACGGACTTGAGGAACGATTCGGCCGACGAACGGAGCCGGGCCTGGAAGACCACGTCGGGAACCGGGAAGAACCCCGTGCCGGGCAGAACGGTGAGGCACACTTCAGACCGCACACCTTCCGCCACGGGCCCGGGCTCGAAAGGGGATTCGCCCTCCAGCCCGGCGGCCTGTTGGAGAATGCCGCTGGAGAGCAGCGAATTCGCCACGACGCTGCCGAACGCCTCATCCGGAACGAAGAAAGTCTGCTTGACTTTGTCGAAGACGGACTTGGCTCCCAGGCCGGTGATGGGCGGCCAGTGCACGTGAACCGACTCGACCCAGTTGCCGGATTCGTCCACTCGACCCGCATACACCGCGTCCGTCACGAAGCTGATCGAGGAGAAGAACGTTGCCCCGCTGTCCTTCTCCGTCTGCGTGAGATTCAGCCGGCAGACCAGCAGGGGGCTGCCGCCTTCATGGGTCTCCGCGGTGCCCACGAAGGCCGGATCGGGGAATTCCACATCCTCGAACGTCGTGAGCAGGGAGGCGGTCTTGCCGGCCGGCAGCACGTAGGCCAGCGTCAAGTCCGGAAGCGAAATGGTGTACCCCTCCCCCGGGCCGGTAGAGATCGCGACGTCCTTGAGGAGTATCTGTGCGGACTCGGATTCGAGCACGGTCGCCAATCGATCGCGCAAGTCCTGCGCGGGCCACTGGATGCGTGCGGCCCAGCGGGGACGGCCCTCACGGTTCGGCGCGTACAGGGCCAGGTCGATGGCCGTGTCGGGCCAGTCCTCCATGTGGCGAAGCAACTGGAAGGCCTGGTCCAGGTCGATTCCCTCCGATGTGTGCGGGCCGGCCTCTGTCATCACGTTGCCGGCTGCCTGCAGCAGAAAGCCCGCCTTGGATCGCCGGGTTTCGTGGATCAGTTGTCGTAGCGACGGAACGTGCAATTCAAACCGGGGCCGCAGGTCGGGCGCGGGCGCCGGAGCCGAGGCCGGGGCGGAGGTGGCCGGCGTGGGTTCGCCCGGCTGCGTGGCGGGCGGTGGAGCGGTCTCGTCGGGTTCCGCGGGTTTATCGGTCGTTGGATGCATCGGCAACCACGCGGGACGAGGTTGACCGGTCGCCGGCGCTTGGGCCAGGCAGAAGCTGAGGAGAGCGACGCATGGGAGCAATCGGCCGGCAAGCGAGTATGACCCGCGCGGCTCGGTTCCGGCCCATTGTGTCTTCGTGATCATGGAGTGAAACCGCCTTCCGGCCGTCCGGGTTGCATGGCTTGTGGCGAGCATCTGCATCCTTCTACCCAACCAGATACACTATGGGTTTCGGTCGGCCCAGGAGAATCCCGAGTGAGATTTGGAATGGTTCGACCAAATCCGACACGTGCGGGGTGCCGGCGTCACCTGCCGGGCGCTGCATTCGCCGATTTTCGTCCCAGGGGTGCGCCGCCGTGAAGCCGAGTTTCGCGACGGGCACTGACCACCGCAACCTCATCATACGTGTTTTCGGTCAACAAAGGGTGTTTTTTCTTGTCAAAGAGGGTGCGGGTGTCTGGATGAGGCGGCGGTGACGCACGGTCAACCGCGCCGGGAGACGGCGAGGTCAGTCCCCTTGCCAGTGCTGCAAAGCGGTAAGCGATTGTTCCAGCGCGGGCAGTCCGCCCGAGGGGATGAAGCGTTTGGGCGTGACTTCGAGGATGACGGTGCCGTCAAACCCAGCGTCGGCCAGGTCCGCCAGTTGGCGCCGCCAGGGAACGTTGTTGTGGATGAGAGGCTCATGGTCCTCTTCGTTGACGTCGTGGCAGTGGACGTGTACGACCCGCAGGAGGAAGGCGGGCGGCGGTTCGAGCGGCCAGCCGAATCGCCGCGCATTCATGAAGGCGTGCCCCAGGTCCCAGCAGATGCCGATCTCTGCGCCCGAGGCCACACGCAGCAACTCGCCGTACTCTGCCCCGATCCGCTGCATGACGCCGCTCGCGTCGCGGATTTGCAGTTCCGCGACCACGCGGACGGCCGGTGCATTGCGAGCGCACCAGTCGGCGGCCCAGCGGAAGAACTCGATGGAACGTTCCATGAGGTCATCGCGCCGGGCGTCTGCGCCGCCGGCGGCGGAGTGGATGTTGACGACGGTGCGGCATTTCTGGATCGCCGCTGCGTTCGCCGCCCAGCCAAGGAACCGTTCGTGCATCCGGCGGCAGGGGTTGTCCGGGTGGTCGTGAAAGAGCCCGGGGTTGAACTGCGTGCCTTCCGTGTACGGATGCAGGGACAGCCGCAGTCCGGCATCCGCACACCGCCGAATGTGAACGGCAACGTGTGCGGCGTCCGTGTCCGGCTCCACCGGTGATTCCACGGCTTGGACGCCCCGTGCCCGCAGGAATGCGCAGACGTCGGACTCGCCGAACAGCCGGCGATAATCCGGATGCTCGTCGAAGCGGATGTCCAGCTTAATTCCTGCACGCATGGCGGCTCCTCCACTCACACCTTGGTGGGCGTGGCGCTACCCATCCATTCGTGCCATTTCTCACCTGGCACGGGTGCGATCCGGCGTTTCTGCTAGTATACGCGGACGGCAGGCCGGGGACGACCGCACGCGGCACGACGAGCATGGGGCTCGACCGGCCGGCGGACCGCCGCCCTCTGATGGGGTAGAATGATCACGTGAGCGACGATCTTTCACGCATCTTGCGGGAGTGGCCCTGGGATCCGGAGAACAACGTCCGGCTCGTCGCGTGCGAGGACGGGCGTAAGCGGGTCCAGATCCGTGTCTACGTCCACGGCTACCACGGGATTCTCCAGTTCGACTGTGACGGCCGGCCGGACGGCAC
>CAZBFW010000088.1:5178-10473 GCA_964491135.1 uncultured Phycisphaeraceae bacterium
CCCGGCCCCACCCGGGCCCTGACCCGGGTCCCCGCCCCCGCCCCCCCCGGGTTACTCCCGTCCCCCGGTCCCGCCCGCCCGCCCGCCCCGCGACCGTACGACCATCCGTTCGCCCTGGACCATTTCGAATCGCTGGCGTCGGCGGACCCGGCGTTTCGGCTGGACCCGGCGCAGGCCCAGGAGTTGTTCGAGGAGGGCACGATGGTGTACCAGCGGTACGTGGTGCTGTACCAGCTCGGTGATTATGCACGCGTCGTGGCGGACACGGAGCGGAACATGCGGCTGTTTCGCTTTGTGCATCGCGTCGCGGCGCGAGAGGAGGACCGCGACCATCTCGAACGGTGGTGGCCTTACATTCTGCGGATGCACGGAGCGGCCCAGGCGATGTCGAAGCTGGCGGCAAGCGACCCGGACGGCGCGATGGCCTGCCTGGATGCTGCGATCGGGGCGGTGCAGGCGCTGGAGAACATGGACGATGAGACGTTCCAATACGAGCGCGGTCGTTCGATCACGGTGTTGACGGAGTTGCGGCGGCAGATCGAATCCCGTCGCCCGATGGGAGAGCTGGAGGTCCTGGAAGGCATGCTGCAGCGAGCCGTTCAGACCGAAAAGTACGAGCTGGCGGCTCGCCTGCGGGATCAGATTGACGAATTGAAGCGGGGTGGCGGCCGGGGCCCCACGGCTGGTGCCTGATCCCGGCGGCGGGCCGTTTGGCCCCGAGTCGGATTGACCCTGCGCGCGGGGGGGGCTAGGCTAGCCTGTTGTTGGCTTGGTACGCGGCGATCAGAGAGGCGGTCCATGCAAACACGCTGGAATCGAGTCGGTCGGTGCGGGTTGCTGTTGGCGGTAGTGGTCATGGCGGCGGGTTGCCGGGAGCGCACGCCAACGGACCGGTACCCGACGAACCTCGGTACGGACGAGCGACCGCTGCTCCCCACGCCCGTCGGGATGTACGGATCCCGGGCGCCGAAGGGCACGGCACAGATCGTGGCCTATCAGCCCGGGGCGCCCGTGGAGATTGCGGAGAGTCAGCCGGCACCGACGACGGCCCCCGGTGAGCAACCGCCATCCCCGGAAGAGGGAGAGGCGAGCGCAATCGAACCCCCGAAGATCGCGGACGTCCCGACCTCGGCACCGTCGGCGGAGGACGAAGCGGCGATCCGAGAGCTGTGTCAGGCCGTTGCGGACGGGGGGCCGGGGCAGTTGGATCGGTTCGTGGTGCCGGATCAGCAGGACCGGGTGCGAACCATTATCGGACCGATGCAGGACCTCGCGGACGTGCTGGGGGAAATCAGTGAGGAATCGGCGGATGCGGCCCCGCAGGCGGCGGCATTCGCGCGGCAGACGCGCGGACAGATCGTCGGCGCTTTCGCCGGGTCCGCCGATGAGATCACGGACGTGCGCATGTTGGACGCCGACCGAGCGACGGCCAAGCGCGGGGGGCGGGACGTCTTCTTCGAGCGGGCGGGCGATCGGTGGCTGGTGCGGATCCCGGATCTGCCGGAGGAAGGGAAGACCACGGACTTCGCCAATGCCCTGCGTGACCTGGTTGACGAGTTGCAGGGTGTGGCCGACGGCCTTCGAAGTGGTGAGCTTGCGGATGCGGCGGCGGTCGAGCGGATGACCGCTGCGGCACAGCAATTCGCCTCGCAGATGATGGGCGCGAACCCGTAGAACCAGTCCGGCCCGCGGGTCCGCGTGCGGACGCGGCGGGACCTTTCGGATTGTGCGTGGAATGAATTCCGACCCTTTACCGGCGCACAGCCTGGCAGAAGCGTACCTGTACCTGATGGCTACGCCCTGCCCGAATTGTGGACGCGGCCCCCTCCACGGCGACGACGCCCGGCCCACGCCGGAGACGAACCGGGTCCGTCTGACCGTTCCCACCCAGTGCGGCGCGTGCAGTCAGTGGCGGGAATTCAGCTTCGTCGTGGAAGGGGACCTGCTGAGTGTGCAGGCCCAGCAGATGGCCGGCATCGGCGTACGCGTGAATCCGTCCCATCATGCGTCTCGGATTCTTGACGTGGCCCAGTGGATCCTGCTGTTCCGGATGATCAGCGAAGCGGCCGCGCGTATGGAGGACAAGCAGGACACGCGGCTTCTGGGCTACGAGGCGGCCCAATGCCTGGAGGAAGCGCTCAAGTTCTATGAGGCGGACAACGACCTCCCCCCGGACAAGGCGTTCTTTCACGAATCCTCCCGGCAACGGCGACGGGATTATCCTCATGAGTTCTCACGCGAACGGCTCATCGAGCTGAGGGCCAAGCTGCCCACGCTGGAGGTCATGGAAGCCAGTCGCTTCGTCTCCCGCAAAGAGAAGAAACGATGGTGGGCGCCATGGCGGTGATCCGTTGCCGCGGAATCTCCGGGTGGGCCGGGATGGTGCTGGGTTTCGCGGCGTTCGCCTGCCGCCCGGCCCCTGCGGAGGAGCTTGATCCGGCCATGCTCCATCTGACACGCGAAGTGACCGCCGTCGGGCAGAAACTGGAACGCCTTGCCGACCCGGACGACGTTCTTGACTCTCTGCATTTCGGCTGGTCGGACGAGCCGTACGGCCGGGCCACGTTGGCCTGTGCAACCAAGACCATGCGGATCCTGGAGCGGGAGATATCGCTTCGCCGCGCGGGGAGTGCCGCCCTGCGTGATGCACAGGTCCGCGAGGTGCTGGACTGGCTGCGTGCGGCGCCGGCCCGGGCGCAGAACGGCCCGCATCGCGGCGGCTTCCTCCCGCATCGACAGCGCGTGAGCCTGAACGCGACCTCGTCCGAACCGCCGCCGGCGCTGTTCGGGTTCGTGGATCGGGCCACGGTGACCCGGCTGGATGACTGGTACGCGGATGCCGACCTGCTTGCCGCCTGTGGATTCAAGGTGATCGCGCGGGCGGATCGGCCGCATCTGCCGCCGGAGGCGTGGCGGTCGTTGGTCGACCGTGCAGAGGCGCTGCGGCTGGTCGTGGTTCGCGTGGACGATGCGGGCGATCCCGAAGACCAGGGGCCCGCCCCGGCTGAGGTTCGCTGCCTGCGACCGTGCACGCTGCGCGAATGGTTGAGTGGGCAGGACCGGACCGCGGACAGCGTGCTGATCGACCCGCCGCACGGGGAGACGTGGGGTGAGTCGCTCGCCCGGCGCGGCCTGTATCGCGGGGCAACCGGTGGGCGCCATCCGTGGGTCAATGGATGGGCCGTGCCGGAGGCGCGGTCCAACGCGTCGGCCGCGGCGGACCAGGTTCGGGCAGCGATGTGGGTACACGCCCTGGACGGGCAGCGGCTGGGTTTGCTGGAAGGCTGGCGCGATCTGCGCGACGGGTCGGTCAGTCCGTACGCGAGCCTGGCGGCGGCGCCGGCCGTGGTGAAGGCCGTCGCCCTGACTGCGCTGGACCTGCTGTACTTCGATCCGATCGTCCGTTCGTTCTCCGTGGAGTGCCCGGTTGCGCTGGTCGTGGACGAGGATGTGCTGGACTCGGCCGATCCGAATCGCTGGTCGCCGGCATTCGGGCGAGTGGCGCAGGAGCTCTTCGACGCGAACGTGCGGTTTGACGTGCTGCCGCGCACGGCGCCGCCGGAACAGATGGCACGGTACGCGCTGGCTTGCCAAGTGAAGCTGTCGGCGGATGGGGAGCCTCGCATGGAAAGGGTTCTTCGTCTCGGCAGGGCGCAGGCGGAGGCGCTGCCGGAGCATGAGTCGGTGGCCGGGTGCCTGGGACGGCTTGCGGCCGGGCTGCCGGATCAGCCGCCGGTGCGCTTGATGGGTTCGAGCGAGGGCGTCTTCTGCCGATCCACCCGATCGGCGGACGGCCTGGTCTGGGTGGCCGTTGTGAACGTGAAGCCCCGGGCGCGCCGGGTCAGCCTTGTGGCATCGGGCGGCGTGCGGATGCACGAGGCCGTGGACTACATTGACGGGTCGACGGTGAAGAACCCTTCGGACGGCGTTGACCTGGCGGCGTATCAGGTGCGGCTGCTGGCGTTGAAGCCGTAGCACGAAGCCGTCCGGGCGGCGCGCGGTTTTGCGGCCATTCATTTCGGGCCGGGGCGTTCGGGTGAGCATTGGTTTCCTCCGTGATGCGGGGCGGATTGACCGGATCGGCGGGGTGACCTACACTGCTGCCTGGAACAGACAACCTCCTGGCTTGTGAGCTTTGATTTGCCCGCAGTGACGCTAGCGGAACTCTCCGGTTTTCTTCGCGACAAGGGCCTTGCGAACCGTGTCGAAGGCGACCAGGCGACAAGCGTCCGCGCCGTCAACACGCTGGACGAAGCCGGTCCCGGCGAACTGACGTTTCTGACCAACCCGAAATACCGCGAGATGGCCTCCCGGACCCGGGCGTCGGCCATGATCGTCGGTCCGGAAATGGCGGGCTCCGGCGCGGTGCCGACGCTGGTCTGCGACGACGCCTATGCCGCCCTGACGCTGTCGATCGTCCGCATCCACGGCTATCGCGTGCATCCGCAGTGGGGGGTCAGTCTGAAGGCGTTCGTGGCGGATAGCGCCCGGATCGGCGCGAACGCCAACATCGGACCGGGCGCTACGATCGGCGCGGACGTTGTGATCGGCGACAACGCGACGATCTATCCGGGCTGCTACGTGGCGGACCGCGCGGCCCTCGGCCGCGACGTAGTGCTTTATCCGAACGTGGTCATCTATGACGGGTGCCGGCTGGGCGATCGTGTGACCATTCACGCCGGCTCGGTCGTCGGCGAAGACGGCCTGGGATACGCCCCGCTGAACGGCAAGTGGGCGAAGATTCCTCAGGTGGGCGTCGTCGAGATCGATAACGACGTCGAGATCGGGGCCGCCTGCACCATCGACCGCGCCACGGTGGGTGTGACCCGCATCGGGTCCGGCACGAAGTTCAGCAACCTGATCGCCATCGGGCACGGCAGCAAAATCGGCGAAGACTGCATGTTCGTGGCGCAGGTGGGGCTGGCCGGTTCAGTGACGGTGGGACGTCACGTGACCGTGGCCGGGCAGGCGGGCGTGGTGGGGCATATCAGCATCGGTGACAACGCACGGATCGGGGCCAAGGCCGGGGTGACGGTCTCCGTGCCGCCCGGGCAGGAAGTGCTTGGTGCGCCCGCCCGGCCTATCCAGGAGGCGCGGCGGATGCTGGCGATCATGGGTCGCCTGCCGGAAATGCGCGAGCGGCTTCGCGAGTTGGAGGCCGAGGTGCAGCGGCTGCGCGAGCGGCTGGACCGTGGAGAATGAACGCCGCGGTGACACGCTTCGGCGGCAGGTCAGGGCCCGGGTGATTTCAAAACCATGTCGGCAGATCGTCCTACGATCGCAGTGATAGCCGGG
>CAZBFW010000089.1:0-10467 GCA_964491135.1 uncultured Phycisphaeraceae bacterium
ATCTGGATGACATCCGGATCCTGGGCATCGGGACGCCGGAGGCAAACCAGCCGCCCCTGGCCAAGGCCGCATCCCTGGAAACCGGCCGCAATATGCCCGTTGAGATCATCCTGGAGGCGGTCGATTCCAACAACGACACGCTGACCTACACGGTTGAATCGCTCCCGACGAACGGCACGCTCAGTGATCCGAACGCCGGGATCATCACCGCCACACCGTACACACTGGTGGCTCCGGGCACGACGGTGCTCTACGCCCCCGACCCGGAGTACGTGGGGACGGACATCTTCCGCTTCCGCGTTTCCGACGGGTTCTTTGAGTCCAATCTGGCTACGGTGGACATCACGATCCTGGACTTCGCCGATTTTCCCATGGAAGACACGTTTGAGGCCGGTCCGCCTCTGGCTTCATACTGGCAGACAAACTCGACAAGCGTCGGTTACATCAAGGTCACCGACGAAGACGGCCCGCTTGGCAACTTCCACGTCGTGATGGCCTCGGGGGCGGAGAGCACGTACGCCCTCAATGAGTTGACGCTGGTCGCGGACCTGGAGGGCCATGCCAAGGTTCTGCTGCAATATGACTGGAAGGATTTCGACGACGAGCGGCATACGGCACCGGCCTCGTGGCGGGGTTCGGCGCAGGGCGACGCGGTGGCCATCAGTGAAGACGGGGTGTACTGGCACAAGATCGCGGAACTGGCCGATCCCACACTGATTCCGGGCGGCGACGACGACGGGCTGCGAGCGACCTATTACCAGACCGTCACGCTTGACCTGGACGCCGCTGCGGCCGCGGCGGGCATATCCTACAACCGCACGTTCCGCATTCGGTTCCAGCAATACGATAACAACCCGATTCCATCCGACGGCATCGGGATCGACAACGTGAAGCTGATCCAGGGAACCGATGACCCGGTGATCACGACGCCCGCCCTGCCCGTGGGCATCTTGGGTCTGCCCTACGGACCGGTGTCGCTGACCGCCGCTGGCGGCGACCATCCGCTCACCTGGTCGGCGCCGCTGCTCTACTTCGAGGAGAACCTGGGAGCCTCCCAATTCGCGGAAGGGGGCACGCCGCAGAACTGGATCGGCGACGACTCCGCGTTCAACTACACGCTGCCGTTCGCGTTTCCGTTCTACGGGCAGAACTACACGCAGGTCAAGGTGGGAACGGACGGGTGGATCAACTTTGGGGCCTACGTCGGTTCCACCTACAACAACAGTACCAGCCTGTTGACGTACAACAAGCGGATCGCCGTGCTCTGGGACGATCAGACAACCGAGGATGGCGGCGACATCTACATCGACGACGCCACGCCGGGGCAGGTGACCTTCCGCTGGGCCACGTTCATCGGAGCGAACCCCTGCAACTATAGCGCTACGCTGTACGACGACGGCCGCATCCGCATGGACTACGGGCCGGGCAACACGCCGCTGACGGCCACCATCGGTGTGTCCGCGGGAGACCAGACGCGGTATCTGCTGTCGGCGCACGACGGCCAGCCGAATCTGGGGAATGCATCCACCATGCTCATGAACTTCTCCCAGGTCCCGCCGGGGCTCGCTATGGACTCCGCGGGGACGATTACGGGCACGCCCACCCGGACCGGCCTTTTCAAGACGATCTTCCGAGTGGTGGACGCGTCACAACGAACCGACGAGAAGCTCATGACCATGGCAGTGGTCGCGCCCACCTTCGGTGATTACGACTTCGACGGTGACGTGGATTTGACGGACTACGAGGCCTTCGCGGATTGCATGGAGGCCGAGACGGCGTCCGAGATGTGCCTGCTTGTGTTCGATGACGACGGCGACGCGAGCGTCACGCTGGCCGATTTTGCCCGCTTCCAGCGGGAGATGGCCGGTGAACCGGAGCCGCTGGCGCTTCTGGTGGGCCACTCGCCGGGCGCGGGCAGCACGTTGTGGCGGCCCAACAACAACGTGGTACGCCTGCAGTTTGACGAGGACATCGTCCTGCCGGACGTGGGCCAGCTCCAGATCCTTAAGATGATCCCCGGCGGAGGTTGGGGGATCGACCAGACCTCCAACTTTGCCCTGTCGGTCGAGAACGACACGTTTGGGGATCCGCGTATTCTGCGGATCTTCCAGCACTCGCCGGCCCTGGAGCACGGCTCGTGGTATGCGATTCGCAGCACCGGCAACTGGCCGGGAGTCGCACCGTTTGCGGTGGAGTACGCCGTCGCCGTGGGCGATGCGGACGATGACGGCAGCGTTCTGAACGGTGACTTGAGTTGCATCAACGCCGTGGTGCCCATGATGGATGCAGGTGACTCGGAACGGCGTGACATCGACGGTGACGGGGCCGTCACGATCGAGGACGTGGACCGAGCGGCGGACTTTGTCCCGTCCGGGCCGACGCCGCGTCCGGAGGGACACTAGGCCCGCGGTGAATGGATCGGGAGATGTCCGGGCCCTGTGGGGCGGGTCTGAGCACCCGCAACCCGCCCGGAAGTCAGAAGAAGGGAGAGAGCAGAATGAGAAGCGTTTCGTTGGGCGCTCTTGCGCTGATCGGGGTTACCACCGCTTCGCTGGCCGCGACTGCCACTTTTGACCCGCCGTTGGTCGAAATCCAGGCGGGCACGCCGGCCCTGTTTGACGTGTATGTGGCCGTCGAATCATTATCGGCGTTTGACGCTGCCGACATTCTGATCGGGTCCGACGAGGTGCCCGACGTCAGCTTCACCTACAGCCCCGACTGGGAGGCGGCCATGGCCGGCTTCGTCACGCCGATTACGTACGACACCGGCACGTACGGCCAAGACGTCTTCGTGGGGGGGTTCAGCATAGCCGGTGCGATCCAGGGCGGTTTGTGGGTCGGTACTCTGACCGTGGAGACCACCGGGCTGGCGGAGGGTGACTATCCGATTGTCGTCGACGGCACAGCAGACGGCATGAGCCGACTGACGTTAGCCGGCAACTGGGAACCTCTGTCCGGCGCGGGCACGGTGCGCATTCCGGAACCGGCGACCTTGGCTCTTCTGGCTTTCGGCGCGCTGGTGCTGGCGCGGCGCAGGTCCAGGTAACCAGCCGATCGCGCACCGCTGGACCGATGGCCCGGGAGAGAACGCCACGCCGTTGTGCCTGCCCCGCGTGGCCTGCATGTCGGCGGCGTGCCGATTGACGGCGTGCGTGCCGCCCGTTGGGTTCGGCTCGTCGTTCCCGCTCCGTCAGTTCCCCAAGTGCAGAAACTCGCCGATCTGGGGCGCGTAGCGGACGATCAGCCCCGCGAACACGACGCTCACCATGCTCATGAGCTTGATGAGGATGTTCAGGCTCGGCCCGGACGTATCCTTGAACGGATCGCCCACCGTGTCACCCACCACGGTGGCCTTGTGGTCGTCTGAGCCCTTGCCGAACACAATCAGGTCCGGCTTGTTCGCCCGAACGGCCTGCTGCGCCCGCGCCACAATCGCGTCGCGGGCTCCCGCTGGCAGCCTGGATTGGACTTCGGCATTGCCGGCGACTTCCCTGGCGGTCAGCCGGCCGTAGGTTTCGATCAGCTTCTTCGCGTTGTCCCACGCGCCGCCCGCATTCGCCATGTAAATGGCCACGGCAAAGCCGCAGGTCAGCCCGCCGGCCAGCAGACCCATCACGCCGGGAACGCCGAACACCAGACCCACCACGATGGGAAGAACGATGGCCAGGAGCGACGGCACAATCATCTCCCGCTGGGCGCCTGCTGTGGAGATTGCCACGCAGGTCGCGTAGTCCGGGTACGTCTCGTTGCCCATGGTGACGCGGGCCGGCCAGTTGTCCGGATTGTGCACGAATGCCTCGTCCTTGCCCTGTGCGCGCAGGTAGTCCCGGATCTTCTCAAACTGCCGCCGGCACTCCAGCATCATGCGGTTCGCCGCTCGCCCCACGGCCTTCATCGCCAGGGAGGAGAACAGGAATACCAGCAGTACGCCCGCAAACAGGCCGCACAGCACCTTCGGGTTCATGAGCGTCACGTTGTAGAATTGCATGAAGTGCTGGAGCGACGCACGCCGCGCCGCAACCAGCTCAAGGGAGTGGACCTCGCCCCCTTCGCTGAATTCCGCCTTCCGGACGTACCCCTCCTCGTGACTCCTCTCCGGGCCGAGCGTCAGTTTCGTCTTGCCGATTACCAGCTCTTCCTGCGCCGCGGGAGGAAGAGTCGCGAAGTCCAGGGCCATGTACGCCTCGAAATCCCGGTTCGCCATGCCATCGCCGATCCGCCCGCCAAACTTGCCGTACCCCATGTATACGGCCTCGTCCGGCGCTGCCGCCGCGTAGACGGCCGGAACCATGTCGCGGGCCTGGTAAACCTGCCCGAACCGGACCTCCTCCAGATACGCCGCCAGCAGGGCCAGCGCCGTCAGGGCCGCCGAGCCGATGGCGAACCCCTTGCCCGTGGCCGCCGTGGTGTTTCCCAGCGCGTCCAGGGCATCCGTCCGCTGCCGAACATGCGGCTGTTGGTGGGTCATCTCCGCGTTGCCGCCGGCATTGTCGGCAATCGGACCATAGGCGTCAGTGGCCAGTGTGATTCCCAGCGTGGCCAGCATGCCCACCGCCGCGATGCCCACGCCGTACAGCCCCAACATGAACTCCGCGCCGCCGCCTGCGAAGATGAACGCCGCCAGGATGGCCACGATGATCGTTGCGAGGGAAGCCCACGTGCTGAACATGCCTTCTGCAATCCCGCCGATAATGACCGTGGCCGGCCCCGTGACGGCCTGGGCACTCACATCCCGTGTGGGCTGATAGTCGTAGCTGGTGTAGTACTCCGTGGCCTTCCCGATGATCACACCGGCCACCAGACCAGCCACAATACTCCCCCAGATGCCGTACCACTTGACCGTGTATCCGCTCTCCGTGGCCGGGATGTCCTTCAGGAGGAACCAGCATACGCCCAGGGCCACCACGGCGATCAGCGCGGAGCTGCCGAAGATGCCCCGGTTCAGTGCCGCCATCAGCACACCCATCGTGGCCTTCTCTTCCGTGCGCACCAGGTAGATGCCGATTACCGAGAGCACGATGCCCACGCCCGCCAGCACCATCGGCGCGGCCAGAAACCGGATCGCCGCTGTCGCACCGTCGGCCGTGATCTCGGATCCGAACAGGGCCGTCGCAGCCGCCACACCCAGAGCTGCCGTCGCCAGGATGGAGCCTGCGTACGATTCGTACAGGTCAGCACCCATGCCGGCCACGTCACCGACATTGTCACCCACATTGTCCGCAATGGTGGCGGGGTTTCGCGGGTCGTCCTCCGGGATGCCCGCCTCTACCTTGCCCACCAGGTCCGCGCCCACGTCGGCCGCCTTGGTGTAGATGCCACCGCCCACACGAGCAAACAGCGCCTGCGTCGACGCGCCCATGCCGAACGTCAGCATGATGACAGTGATGACAGAAAGGTGGATTTCTGTGACGTGGTAAAGAATCAGAAACCATCCGCAGATGTCGATCAGGGCAAAACCCACCACGACCAGGCCCATCACGGCCCCGGCGCGGAACGCCACAACCAGGCCTCGGTTGAGGCTGTCCCGAGCTCCCGCGGCCGTCCGGTTGCTGGCCAGTGTGGCCGTTCGCATGCCCAGATAGCCGCACAGACCGCTGAAGAAACCGCCCGTCAGAAACGCGGCGAAAACGATCTCGTTCTGCACCTTCAGGACGAAGCCCATGAAGGCCAGCAGCGCGGCCAGCACCACGAAGACGATCGCCACGACCCGATACTGGCGCCGGAGATAGGCCATCGCCCCTTCCCGGACGTGTCCGGCAATCTCAATCATGTCCGGATCGCCAGGATTGGCGCCCTTGACCTCCCGGTAGAATTTCAATGCGAAGAAGAGTGCCAGCAGCGCTCCGATCGGCGCAACCCACCACACGCCCGGTATGCCCGGTCGGATGACCGCCTCAGCCTGCGAGGGTGCTTCGGCCGCCGTGGCCGCCGTGGCCGTGAGGGAAAACGCGATGAAGATCATTGCCCAAACCCAAGAGTTCGAACGGCCTACGGTCGAGAACACGGCAGGTCTCCTTACGCTAAGCTAACACCATTCGTGCGGGCTGGTCGCGCCCCACCCGGCTCGCATCGAGTTTTAACCCGTTATCAAAGCTAAAGTTACAAGCGATGCCCGCGCCGGCACCCCCGTTTCCGTCCCACTGCACGCGGGGAATATAGCAGAACGCGGTGCCACGTCCAGTGTTTTTCGAGGCGCCCGTTGCCCCTGATCAGCGCCGCTTATACCCTGATGCCTTGGTCGTGCAATCAGGCATGCCTCGGGTTCGCGCGCGTGGACCCTGGCGCATCCGATATCGTGTGGAAGAGCCCGACCACTGGAGACAAAGTGATGACACTGCGCAAGCTACTAACGGTCATCTGCGTGCTAACTCTTGGGCTGGCGACCTCGGCAGCCCGCGCCCAGATGGACCGCCGCGTACAGGCCACAGGCAAGGCCGCCGGCACCGACCCCAAGGCAGCCGATGAGGCCAAGGCCGATGCCAAACGAAACGCCGTGGAGCAGGGCTGCGGCCTCTATATCAACGCCCAGAGCGAGGCGGAGAACTTCGAACTGGTGAAGGACCGCATTCTGGGGCAGGCGTCCGGGTACATCCGCGAGTTCAAGGTGCTCAAGGAATGGACGGAGAACGACATCAGCTACTGCACGATCGACGCGGTGGTCAGCGTGGCGGATTTTGAGCGGGACTGGGCGTTGTTCGCGCAGGTCAGGGAGGACGAGGGGAACCCGCGCTGCGTCATCCTCATCACCGAGGACAACGACGTGGACGACCTCCGCCCGCCGAGGAGCCACGGCATCTGTCAGTCGGTCCTGGAGAACTTCTTCCTCAGCAAGGACGTTCAGTTGATGGACAAGGCGGTGGCGGAGGATGTGCGGGCACGCGATCTCGAACTTGCCGCCGTCAACGAGGATATCAACAAGATGGCCGCCGTGGCCGCCGCTTTCAAGGCCGACGTACTGGTCTTCGGCCGGGCCGAGGCAAAGGCGGGCGGCCCCACCACAATCGGCGACAAGACCGTGTATCGCTGGGACATCACACTGACCGTGCGAGCCATCCAGGCCGACTCGGCCCAGATCCTCATGTCCAACGTGTACCGCCCCGGAACCCCCTACAAAAGCGTGGCTGCCGGTTGCGGCGATGACGCCTTCGCCAAGCTGGCGGAAGACGTGGCCCCGGCCGTGTTGAAGGACGTGGGGGAGGCCTGGCGCAAGCGGGCGACCGCCAGCCGCACGTGCCGCGTGTTCTGGCAATCGTGCAGCCGCCGGCAGTTCAAGGCCATTCAGGATCACCTCGCCGAGGATCGGGGCGTGGTCGGCGGTAAGGAGGGCGTGAAGCTCCGCGAACTTGTCAACAACGTCGTGGAGTCGGAGATCAGCTGGAAGTATGATCTCGGTGTACTGGCGGACCGAATCGAGGAATTGGAGGTCGACGGCATGACCTTCGAAATCGTGGAGCAATCCGCCAACCGCCTCGACGTGAAGGTCATCGGCGGGCGGCAGTAGGGGGCGCCGCGGCGCGCCGGCACACGCACCTGGCGGAAACGCTTAGTCCGCAAGTTGGCCCTGCTATGGAGACGATTCCATGCGTACGCCCACGGACGAGACTCTCGCCCGCAATGCCCAGATTCAGCTTATCACGCTGCGCGACCTGATCGCCGACGTGCCGGACTTCCCGAAGCCCGGCATCATCTTCAAGGACATCACTCCTCTGCTCGCGGACGCGGCCGGACTTTCCCTCGCCGTCGAGTACCTCACACAGCCGTTCCGCAAGGCCAGGGTGGACCTGGTGGTCGGAGCTGAATCGCGTGGTTTCGTTTTTGGCACCGCCGTTGCCCGGAATCTCTCTGCGGGCTTCGTTCCCATCCGCAAGCCCGGCAAGCTGCCCCGGGAGACCCACTCGGAAGAATACCAGTTGGAGTACGGCGTGGACCGGCTGGAGATCCACGCCGATGCGATTCGTCCAGGCCACCGCGTGCTGCTGGTCGACGACCTGCTGGCCACGGGTGGAACGGCCGCCGCCTGCTGCCGACTCGTTGAGTCGCTCGGCGGCGAGATCGTCGGGTGCGCCTTTCTCGTGGAACTGGCCTTCCTGCGTGGCCGGGATGCCCTGCGACCGTACCCTCTCCACTCCGTTCTGGTTGTGGACGAGGAGTGAGGTTGCAGGGCGGCAGTCCGTCAGCCGCGTGAACGCCCGCTCCGGCGGGGGCCTATTCGGTCGGTTTCGCCGGCGGCTCCGCCGCGGGGGCCGTGGGCTTCTCCGGCTCCGGAATCGGAGGAGCGTTCACCTTGCTCGGCGGAGGGGCGACCGGCTGCGTCGTCGGCACGATCTTGGGAGGAGCCGGCGGCTCCATCCCTTCGGCGTAGTTGATCGTTCCCTTCTCCTTCAGCTCGGTGAGCAGCTTCTCACGCACCTGGCCCACCTTACGCGACAGAGTCTGGTCGATCAGCGCCTGCTTCGCCTCCTCGAGGGTGGTCGTATGCGCCTCACGCCGCTCCGTCAGCTTGATGATGTGGTAGCCGAAGTTGGTCTCGACGATGTCACTCACGTCGCCGACTTTCAGGCCAAAGGCCGCTTCGGCAAACGGCTCGACCATCGCGCCCTGCCGGGGGAAAAAGCCCAGATCGCCCTTCGCTCGCTTGCCCGACGGACAGTCTGAATGCTCCTCCGCCAACGCGCCGAAATCCTCGCCGGCCTTCACCTTCTCCAGAATCCCGGCGAGCTTGGCCCGGGCTTCCGCTTTTTCCTCATCCGTCTTCAGCTCCGTCGTGTTGATGAGAATGTGGCTCGCCCGCACCTGTTCCGGCTTCTCGAAGCGGGACTTCATGGACTCGTAGGCTTCCTGGATTTCCTCATCCGTGACCTTCGTCTCCTCCGGATACTTCTGCTGCAGAAGCTTCATGTGCAAGACCATGTCGCGGTAGAAAGGATCCACCTTGCGCTCCGCCATCGCCTCGTCCAGCGAGATACCCATCTGGCTCTGCACCTGCTGGTTCAGCTCATCTCGTGTGACTCCGCGCAAGAGAATCGTGTCCTGGACCTCCCGCTCGAGTCGAGAGTTGACCTCTTCGTCTGTGACGCTCACCTCACTCTGCTTCGCCTCCTCGTTGAGAAGCTGGTACTCCACCAACGTACCGAGCAAGCGAGGTCGAAACTGGTCCCGCATCCGCGTGATCTGCGCCTCGGGCACCGGCTGCCCGCGGAACCGATTTGACATCATCTGCTGAAACATATTTTCGAAATCGCTTTCGCGAATCTCGTGGCCATTCACCGTGGCCAGCACCGCGTTCACCGGCTGAGTCGTTGCCGTGGCGGCCGCGTCGGGAATGACTTCCCCCGCCGGCTGCGTCGTCTGTCCAAGGCAGACGCTCGCCCCTACACACAGCACCACAAACGCTCCACCCGTTCGCATCAGAGAAGACATGAGGACTCTTCCTAATAAAACTCGTACACACACGCTCCACAAACGCGCCATCCCACAAAGGTGCGCGCAGGCGCGAAAGCCTACAGACTACTCCTGTCGGGGTCAAAGCCGCGGCGCACGCCCCCGCTGCCCTCTGACGCCCTCGGACCGCCATGAGGCGTCTGTCGGGATGCAAGCGAGGCCCGGGCAGCGGGGAGAAAAAGAGGGTGCTCTCTCCCTCCGTTCATCCGTGCTCACGGGGAGTTGCGTTGCTTGAACCGCGTCCGGTCTCTCCCTGATTCAACCCTAAGCAGGGAATTAACTTAAAATAGCTGAATTGGGCAGGGAGTTCAAGCCCTCGACCACCGCCATGAGGGAATTCTGGGGGATGTGGCTCACTTGTGGCACGAGAATCCGCACCGCTCTGCCAGCGCCCGACCTTCCGCGCTGCGGATGAACAGCATGACCACCTCGCCGGGACCGTAGGCGATGTCCTTACACACGAACGCCACCCGGCCGGAGCAGGAGGGATGGTTGCCCAAGAGCCGGCCCCGCCTGATCACGCCATCCCGCGCGAACTGGGCCTTGCAGGGGTAGTCGGCCTGCCCCGGAGGGCTCAGGTGCTGTCGTGATCGGGTCCTTGAGCCCGTCCCAGCCGTCCCTCGATCCCGGGTAGTGGAGCGGTCGGGTGCCGGCCCCGCTGGGAGATGGTCTCCGCAGAAATGGCCCAGCCCCGAGCACGCCCGAAACTCCAGCACCGTCAGTTGGCGCCCGCAAACTCGGCAGACCGCAGCCACCATGTTGTTTTGCGTATCCATTTGCCGTATTCCAGACCACAGCACACCGGCCGAGGGCCCTGGGCGTGGCGGGCTGGCCGGACCGTGTGCAGGATACCGCACTGTCAGACCGCTGGAAACCGGCAAAGGCAGACACGCGGTGCAGCCGGAAAGGCCCCCGAGACGGCAGCGGCCCGGCGCCCCAGTGTCGAGGCGCCGGGCCGCCAACCTGAACTTCGTCTACTGCAAACCTTTGTCCGCAGACAAGTCACAGATCCTCTACGGGATCCCC
>CAZBFW010000090.1:0-3773 GCA_964491135.1 uncultured Phycisphaeraceae bacterium
GCGTCCGTGCGGTGGTTGCGGAAAGCTACGAACGCATCCACCGCAGCAACCTGGTCGGCATGGGCATCCTGCCGCTGCAGTTCCGCTCGGGTGAGACACGCGAGTCGCTGGGCCTGACGGGCCACGAAACCTTCGACATCACCGGCCTGGAGGACTCGCTGAAACCCGGCCGGCCGGTGACCGTGTCGGCCACATCGCCGGACGGCAAAGCACGTGAGTTCACGACCCTGTGCCGCATCGACACCCCGGTGGAGGTGGACTACTACCGCCACGGCGGCATTTTGCACGCGGTGCTGCGCAAGCTGTTGGAGTGAAGCCTCGCGTGCCCAACCTGCGTACGGGTGGAAATCATTCCGGCCCTTCGGGTGTGTAGAGCCGATAGACGGGCACGCCGCGGTCGCGAATGGCGGCGGTGAGCCGCCAGAAATGATCCTCAAACGTGTCGGTGGACAGGATGACGGCGTCGGGGGCGACTTCTCCACCGGCGACGGCGGACTCGAACCGGACTCGCGGCCAGACGGGCAGGCCGAGCGGGCCGACGCCCGCGAGCGCGGGATCGTCATCGATCAGGCCGACGACGCGATGCCCCGCGGACTCCCAGCCTTCCCGTCCATCGAGAAGCCGATTTGTGTGCCGGCCGGCGCCGAACAGCCACACCTGCGCCGGGTGGCCGAGCGACTTCCCGATGGAATCCATGATGCGACAAACGTAAGCCGCAGGATCTCCCACGGGCAAGGCAGGCGGAGCATCACGGTATGTGGCGTGCAGGTCGTACCAGTCGTTGGGCCCATCCGCGCCGGGCGCAGCGTGACCGAGTCGCCGCGCAAGGTAGGCGAACGCCGCGGCCTCGGCCGTCTGCCAGGCGCCGTCGGTATCCTCGCCGAAGGGGCCGGTGCTCCCGAACGGAAACGACCAGCCGTCCGGACCGGGCGCTCGCATCCACGCGCGGCGGCCCGCGGCATCCGTGCGATATTCCCAATCCACCGTGTTCGGCGTTTCGGCATCGGCGGATGCGCGGGGTTCGTAGCAGATCTGGCGGTGCGTGCGCTGCGATATGCACTTGAATGCGTTGTAGCCCCGGGCCTGCAGAGCGACCAGGCTGGACAGGCCGGTGATCTCGATGGAGACGTATCGCGGCCGATCCGCCGGATCGATGGCCTGAACACAGAGCTCGTCGTATCCCTCAATGTCCACCTTGAGATAGAGCGGCACGCCGTGCTCGCGCAGCACGCTGTCAAACGTGCGGCAGGGCACGTCCACGGGGTGCGATCGGCCGGCGCGGCAGGCGGCCTTCGGGTCAAAGGAGCTCCAGGCGGAGTTCTCGTCGCAGACCCAGAAGATGGCCGTTCCCGGTTGCGGGCCGATGCCGCAGTGCAGGAGGGTCAGCCGGCCGTCGGCGATCGCGTCGGCGAAGCGCCGGCGTGCGGCGTTCGCCAGGACGGGGTTGGCCTCGACAGCGACGACGCGATAGCCCTTGAAGAGGTAATACGCGGTGTCGTCACCGTTGTTCATCCCGACGTCATAGATCAGGTCTGCGTGCATCGTGCGTCTCGGGCGCCGGTGGCGGTGCTCAGGGTACTCGGGGCGGGGGTCGCTGTGCAAACGGGAAATCGCGAGCAGGTGCTACCGCCGGTTCCGCCATGCCTTCCATGCCTGCGCGGCGACGTACGGAACGCTGCCGGGAATGCCTCCGATCATGCGGCGGATGATCTGGCGCACAGTCGCCTTCTCGCCGAAGCGGATCATGTTCCGATTTGCCGGGGTCACGCAGGTGCAATGCGGCGACAGGCATGGTCTGGGCCCGTCGAAGCGCCTGAACGTGCCCCGGGCGACACTGCCCAGGTAGAAGTACGGCTGGTGGTTGTAGCAGCGGGTAACGTCGCCGTTGATGTCGATCTTGAAGAAGAGATGACCCGTGTGGCACAGCGTGCCGAACAGGCTTCCGTGACGGATGGCTTCGGTTCTCTTCAGCGTTCGGCCGGCCAAATACGCCTCAATCTCCGGCTTGTACCGGACGAACCGGGCATGGACGCGGAGCACCTGGTACTCGAACGGCACGCCGCGCTCGGCCAGGCGCTCTTCGATCCGCCGCAGCGTGTCGAAGTCTTCCTCGACAAGCACCGACGTCACGCAGAACCTTGTGGAAGGGCGTTTGGCCGCATTGAACTCCGCCGCCTTGTTGATGAACCCGTCCAGGCTCTTGATCTGGCTCAGATGCAGGCTGGCCGTCAGCGTGGTCAGCTTGTCGCCGCAGGCATCCAGAAATTCGCGCAGCCGGGCGACCGAAGCGTACAGGTTGGTGGTCGTGGAGAGGAAATGCCCGGCCCCGGCGATCCGCCGGCAGAGGTCAAAGAAGCGAGGGTGGATGAACGGCTCGCCGCCGATCAGCTTCACGTGCCATGGCCCGGGCAGGCTTTCCAGGAGGGCGAACACGGCGTCAACCACTTCGTCGGGGCTGTGCCGCTTGTCGGCATAATTGCGCTGGTAGCAGTACGCGCAATCGTAGTTGCATTTGTCCGTGATGATCCACTCAAAGCTGGGTATGGGGTCTTTCGCCATTCCGCCGGATCCTTCCGGGCCGTTTGCCCGACAGAAGCCAGGGCTGCGATCCGGGCGTCCCGGCGCAACGAACTCCAGCCACCAGCATCTCGTCCGGCTCCGGCCCTGCGGGCCGCCTCATGGTACCGGCAGCCACGCGGGCAATTCAAGCGGAGCGGTTTGTCGCCCCGGCTTGCTTTGTGCGGGAATGGACGAATGGGCCGACCCCTTCCTTCACTTCGCCACGTTGCGGTCCGAGTGCCCGCGAGGTGGAACTTTGCGAGCGCCATGCACGCGCTTGCAGCGTAAGGAAGACTCGCCTCACCCTGCCGGAAGCCTGACTTCCACGGGCGGACGGGAGCGTGCCCAGGCGAATCCCGTGACAGTGGCACTGAACTGCGGCGAGAATCGCGTTTGGATCCGACGAACCGGGTTGACCGGCCGCGGTGCTGACCTTAGCATGATGAATAGAGGGTGTGCCCGGGATGGATCGCACGGCACACCTGCATGCCAGTCGCAACGGCATCTTCACGCGGCATTTCAGAACGAGGAGGACCGATCATGCGCACGCACACCCAGCGATTTGTCTTGCTTCTTGTTGGATTGACCGGGCTTCTGGCCTGGGGCCTGGGGAACGCGGCTGCCCAGGAGTGCCAGACCAGCATGGACTGCATGCTGTTTGTTGAGTATTGCGCCAAGCCGATCGGTGAATGCGACGCTCCGGGCACTTGTGTCTTGCGGCCGGAGAACTGCCCCACCTATGTGGATCCCGTGTGCGGCTGCGATGGTGTGACGTATTCAAACGCCTGCGTCGCGGCGTGGTTCGGATGGAGCGTCGACTACCGGGGGGAGTGCACAGAGCCGTATTGCTGGTCGAATCTGAATTGCCCTGATGACGAGTATTGTCTGTTCGATGGCTGCGCCGCGGAGACCGGCGTCTGCACCGCCCGGCCGGATGCATGCCTGGATATCTGGGACCCGGTGTGCGGATGCGACGAGGTGACGTATTCGAACGCCTGCTACGCGGCGATGGCCGGCGTCACTGTGGATCACGAGGGACCGTGCGACGGGCCCCCCTGCTGGTCAAACCTCGAGTGCCCGGATGACGAGTATTGTCTGTTCAACGGCTGTGCCGCGGAGACGGGAATGTGTGTTCCCCGCCCGCACGCGTGCCTGGACGTCTGGGACCCGGTGTGCGGATGCGACGAGGTGACGTATTCGAACGCCTGCTACGC
>CAZBFW010000090.1:3873-10348 GCA_964491135.1 uncultured Phycisphaeraceae bacterium
GATGCGACGAGGTGACGTATTCGAACGCCTGCTACGCGGCGATGGCCGGCGTCACCGTGGATTACCCCGGTCCGTGCGACGGTGCATACTGCTGGTCCAACCAGGACTGTGACCCGCTCTGGTACTGCTTCTTCCACGTCTGCGCCGTGGAGACCGGGGTGTGCATGCCCCGCCCGCAGGGCTGCCCGGCCATTTGGGACCCTGTGTGTGGTTGCGATGGAGTGACCTATTCGAATGCCTGCTACGCGGCGCTGGCCGGGATGAGCGTCGACTATCCCGGTTCGTGCCTGGGCAACGAGTGCTGGGGCAACTCGGATTGTGGCGAGGGCGCGTACTGCCTGTTCGAGCCGTGCGCAGTGGAGACGGGCGTATGCACTCTGCGGCCAACGGGCTGTCCGGACACGTGGGACCCGGTCTGCGGCTGCGACGGGGTTACCTACGGCAACGCGTGTGTGGCGGCAGCCCAGGGGGCCAGTGTGGCCTATCCGGGACCGTGCGTTTGGGGCGACGTGAATCTGGACGGCAGCGTGGAAGAGGGGGACTGCGGCGCCTTCGCCGCATGCGTGGGCGGGCCGGGAACAACCCCCGAACGCATGTGCGAGGCGGCGGATTTCGACGGCGACGATGATGTGGATCTGCGCGATTACCTGGATTTCCAGCGGTACTATGGGAGCCAGCCCGGCCCGCTGCTGGCGTATTACGGGAACAGCGGGTGCCTGTCGGAATCCGACGGGACGCGGTTTGCCTGGTGCGATCCGGATGCGTTTGTGCTCACGCCCGGCCCCGGGACGCTGCACGTTGCTCACCTCAGCGCGGAATACAACTGCTGCCCGGATGACATTCTGGTCACATTGGTGGTGGAGGGTTCCACGTTGCGGTTGATGGAAACGGAAATCCTTACCCACCCGTGCTACTGCATCTGCTGCTACGACGTGGAATCGACCGTGGTCAACCTGGTCCCCGGGACGTACACCGTCGAGTATTGCTGGTTCGAATACGATACCAACCAGATCGAATGCCGCACGGAGGAAGTGGTCATACCGTAGGTTTGGCGGCTCGGCCGGAGCCGATGGTCACGGTTTGGCGGCGCCTTCTGATTTTGAGCGCTGGACCGGCCCAGGCGCACCGGCACCGTCTTGGTCGTCGCTCGGCGAAGAGCCGTTCTCGGGGGCTGCATTCTGGAAAACGGGCTCGTGGGAACGGATTCCCACTGCGACAGGACCGAGATAGGAATCTCGGTCAAGCGGAGATGGGAATCTCGGTCAAGCGGCACCCGGCGCGTTGTCAGAGCGGCGCGATCTTCTGCGACAGACCTTACTTCTGGCCGGTGGTCTTGGGGGTCGGCTTGGCTGCGGGCGCGGCGGCCGGTCGGGGGCGGCGCTTGCGGAGCCAGCGGGTGAACAGCCAGGCGACCAGCACCACCAGGACGAGCCAGGGTGCCATGACGACCAGACCGTAGACGATCAGGCCGAGCGATGCGTAGAGCCCGGACAATCCGTCGCGCAGGCGGTCGCGAATGCGTCCGCCGGCCTGCTCGGTCGGCGGGGCCACGGTCGGCTTCTCGAAGAGCGCGATGTCGATGACGCCGAGGGCCTTCGGGTCAACCTTGGAAAGGCTGCCCAGGCCCAGGCCGACGATCTGCCGCTGCTCGATGCGGCCCAGCTTTTCGATCTTCTCCACCACCGACTCCATGTGGCCGACGGCGATGCCCAGCCGGAACTCGCCGACGGACGTGCCGTCGGTCCGCTGGCGGCTGGCCGAGGCCAGCACCTGCACGGCGTTGTCCTTGATGATCTTCTCCAGTGCCGGGCGCGACGTGTCGTAGGATTTCACTTCGATGGCCATCCGGCCGCTGGGCACCTGTCGAACGGGCTCGGCCAGGGTCAGCGTCAGGTCGCAAAGCACGTTGGCGGCGCCGCCGGTGATCTGGCCGGCCTCGCCGGCAACGGCCTTGCCCGTAAGACGCCCGAGCGGCGCGAGGTTCTCGACCAACCCGGCGAACCGGCCGGCGGGCACGCGGATGGAGATCTGCGCCTGGGCGGAGCCGTCGTCGCGTCGGGTGGTCTGGTTGTTGGTAATGGCCGCCTTCGCCGCCTCCAGAAGGGGGTCCAGCGCCTGCACGGCGGCGGGCAGCTCGGCGACTTCCAGCGTGATGGAGCCGGACGGCAGTTGGCGCGAGCGCTCGTAGAGCGTTAGGTTCACGCCGCAGCGGACGCGCTTGGCCCAGGGGGCGAGGGCGTCGCCGAACTGCTGGTCCTTGATCTGGCGCGATTCGACCCGGCCGAGCCCGTCGATGGCGGTCATGAAGGCGTCGAAATTGGCCAGCGTGACCTGAAGTTCAAACTGGCCCATGAGAGTGCCGTCCTCCCGCTTGTCGGCCTTGGCGGAGAGGAGCCGGCCGTTGAGCATGGTCAGGGCTTCGCCCAGCGACTTGCGGGCGGAGTCCAGGTCGGCCACCTCGACGGAGATGCCGGCGCCGGGGACGATGCGCTCCGGCTCGCGGAGCGTGACGCGGATGGTGGACAGCGAGACCTGGGCCGCCATCACGCGAAGCTGGCCCTGCATCTGCTCGATTTCCGTGCGGACGCGGGCGAGCTCTCGCTCGATCTCCAGCATGGAGGTGATCTTGTCGAGGATGCTCTTCTGGGCGAGCAGGGCCTTGAGGTTGTCCTCGGTGAGCTGCGCGGCGGTGATGCGGGCCTCCAGGTCAACGTACTGCGCGGTGACGTCGGCGGCCTTGACGTTTTCCGATTCCAGCCGGCCGACGGCCTTCAGCGCGGCGAAGAGCGTTTCAAACCGCGCGGGCTCCACGCGGATGGTGAGAATGCCCTGGACGGCGCCGCCGGTTTTCTCCTGGATCTCCCGGTCGGCCACGAAGGCGCTATGCTGGCGGACGATGGTCTCGACCTGGTCTGCCGCGGGGTCGTACTCGGCAACTTCGATGGTCAGCTCACCGTTCTTGATGATCTTGCGATCGACGGGGGCCGGCGCGGAAGGCGGAGGCGGCTGGGGTTCCTCCGTCGCGGTCTGGACTCCCGTAGCATCGGCAACGTACGTGGCGCCGGCAGCGTGCTCCTGGACCTCCGACTCCGGCCGGACGCCCGCTACAGCCACACCCTCCTTCACCTGCCCTTCATCGCCTTCCCCATCACGGACCACGTAGAACGACGACAATCTCTCCGGCCAGTCTGGAGGATACTCCAGTGGCGTGGAGGATGTAATAATCAGGTCCACGTCTGACATGGTCCCGGTGTAGGCCGGCGTCACATCGGCAACGTATTTCTGCGTTTCATCCCGCGGCTGGCCATCTGCTACCGCCACACCCTCCATCGATTGCCCTTGCGTCTCCGTCAACTCCATGAAGCCCTTCAGGGCGGGCGTGGCCGGTGGCGCCCACGTCATTTGCCGAACAGCCTCCACCATCGGCACACCAGCCTCCACTTCCTGCACACCAGCGGCTACCGCAGCCGGCTGATCGGTCACCACTCCTACGCCGCGTACCTGCGCTCCCGCGAAGAAGTCATTCACGGCCGGTTCGCCGGCGGCCGGCGAGGGCCCCTGGCCCAACGTGAAGAGCACTGACGCGTCCGCCACATCATCCGTGACGACCGTCGCGCCGAGCGTCGGGGTCACCGAGATGCCCTTTGCTGCCGCTTCGATGCCCGCCGACTCATCCCAGTTCGTAGCAGCAGCCAAATGTCGTCCCAGATCCGTACCGCCGTCGCCGTTGGAGTCGGCGGGAATGCCATCGCCATCGGAGAGATACGTGAAGAAACGGTCGCGCGCCTGCTCGGGCACGGACGCGGTCTCACCCTCGCGAGATTCCGGCGATCCGGTCAGGCCGTACTGCACGCGGTATCCGTACGAGAGTTTGCTGGGATCGTCGTAGTCATGGATTCCATCGCCTTTGGATATGCCGGCAAAATTCTCCTCCCTGCCGCGAGCTTCGACGTCTTTGTAGCGCTCGTCAGTGGAAACGTCGAAGTAAGCCCGTCCGCCGCGGACGGTGCCCTCGGCGGTGCGGCCGAGTCCGGCAACCCGCTCCCGAACCTCGTCACCCAGAACGAGCTTGCCGTCCCCTGCCTCCGAAGCCTCAACCACGCCGAAGTGGCCGTACCAGAAGTTGCCGTCGCCCGCCTCCGTAACGCCTAGGATTGGGCGGCCGGCCAGTTCATCGGCGCGGGCCTGGGGCTCGGACACCGCCACGCGTGCGGCGGGAGTCCTCTTCACGTGCCGGCGGGCCAGACCGAAGTCGGAGACCGGCAGCCAACTGTAGCCCTTGTATTCCACCTGGCCGATGGAGAAGGCGATCAGCAGCGTCGCGGCAGCGGCGAGGGTGGCGGCCGCGAACTGCAGAATCACTCGCCGGCGCGAAGGGGCCGGGGGCGCGTCGATTACGAAATCAGGGCCTACGGTGGCGGCGATGGCTTGCCACATGGTTTCCGTCTCCTCGGGGGTCGGGGCATCGGTCGAAACATCAGCCAGTAACTTGCGGGTGCGGATCAGCTCCGCGGCGTCGGCGGCGGCTTCCGGCGAGAGGTTCTCATCCGGCGGGCCGCCGTCCGCGTTCAGCTCGGCGTTGTGCACGAGCTCGTCGATGTGTTGTTTGTCATGGTCGGAGATCATGGTTCAGCTCTTCGTGGGACCGGGATTCCATCCGGTCCCCCCGCTGCCTAGTCTCCAGTCTCGAGTTTCCAGTTCTCAAGAGTTTGTGGGACCGGCTTTCCAGTCGGTCTTTCGCCAACTCTGTGGGACCGGCTTTCCAGCCGGTCTCTCGCCAACTCTGTGGGACCGGCTTTCCAGCCGGTCTTTCGCCAACCAGTCGGGCCAATCCCCTTTCAATCCACGGCCCGCGGGGCGGACCCTACAGTCCCTTGTGGGACCGGCTTTCCTTGTGGGACCGGCTTTCCAGCCGGTCTTCTCCCGGCCCGTCCGACACGAACTCCTTCAGCCGGTCCCGCAGCGCCCGCCGGGCCCGAAAAACCGTGGTCTTCACGCGGGCCTCGCTCCAGCCGAGCACCTCGGCGGCCTCGCGAATTCGCAGGCCGGTCAGCTCGCAGAGCACCAGGGCGTCCCGTTGCGAGCCGGGCAAGGCGGCGACGGCCTCCCGCACGGCATCGCGCGTCTCGCCCTCGCTGAGCCGGTCGGGCTTGTCGGCGAAGGTCGCCGTCGGCACGAAGCGCAAAACCTGCGGGTCGCGGGCGACGTCATTCTCACGCTTCTGCCGGCGGGCGTATTGAACGGCCACCGACCGGGCCACCGCGAACAGCCACGTGGAAAACGCACTGCGGCCCTCAAACGAGCGGATCGACCGGGCCACCTGGACGAACGTGTCCTGCACGATGTCGGCGGCGGCCTCCCGCGAGTGCGTTCGGAACCAGGCGTACCGCCAGACGCGGTCGCAGTGGCGGCGATAGAGCGTTTCCAGCGCACTCATGTCGCCGGCCGCACATCGTGCCACCATTTCCGAATCCGCGTCGGTCATGCGGTACTCCAGAGGTTTAGAGGGGCGGACGGGTAAACGGTTACCGCAAGTTGGGGGAATTTTCGAGGGGGGAGGGTCCGATAAGTGGGGCTTTGGCCGCCGCGCACGCTGTGGTGCACGCGGCACATCGGCTCCAGAACATGCCCGAGGCTGAAGCCTACGGGCATGGCAACCGGCAGAACAGGCCTGAGACTGAAGCCTACGGGCATGGCACCCGGCAGAACAGGCCCGAGGCTGAAGCCTACGGGCATGGCACACGGGGGGAGACCACTGCTCAAGAGCAGTGGCACAAAGACCCACGTTCAAGAACAGGGGTACATACTTCCAACCGGAGCCCGGCAATGACCGATATTACGTCGTTGGGCGCGGCCGGCCGCGGGTGCCGGGCGTCCGGAGGGGCCCAGGGACAGTCCCTGGCCAGTGCAACTGCAAACATACGAGGGAAGGACGGCGGAACGAGATGCGAATCGCCGCTCATCGGGACGAGATCTGGCTCTGGCTGTGCGTGCTGAGCCTGGTTGCGTATCTGCTACGCTCAGACGCGGTTACGGCGTTCCTGCGGGAGGCTGCGCGCCTGCTGCGCCAGATGTGAGGGGCCGGTCAGCACCATGCAACATGATATTGGGTTAGTCATCATCGCCGCCACCTGGATCTACGGGTGGCACGTCGGGCGGCTTTGGGTCCGCGGTTGCGGCGTGCGCGGTCGGGCGGCGGTGTGGTCCCTGGCGTGCATCATTCCCACCGCAAGCCTGATCGCAGCGGTTCATGCGATGGCGTTTGTCGGGCTCTTCAGCGGGCGCGGCGTGGTGTCGCCGATCACGGCGGCGATCACCTTCATGCTGGTGTGCTGGGGGGCGCGGTTCTTCGTGGCGACGGAGCTGCCGCCCTCGGCCCGAATCCTGCGGCCGGGGCTGGGGCCGCCGGCTCCGTTGCGTATGGGCTGGTGGTGGCTGCCCGTGATCGTCGTGGGCGGCATGTACCTGGTATTCT
>CAZBFW010000091.1:0-4392 GCA_964491135.1 uncultured Phycisphaeraceae bacterium
CCGTTCGCCTGCGCGAACTCCTCAGATTATGGGTCTTAGGTTAGCGCCTATGGGAACGCGGGGGGAGGAGTACATGTTGCGGGCAGCGCCGCAATCGTGCGCTACTGTCGAATCGTCCAGAACAGCGCCTCCGGCTATGGCGGAGGAGGAATGAGCGCCGACTGGGGGCCCAGTGTCTTCGTCGAAGACAGCTTATTCCTCGGGAATCGTAGCGGCGGTCTGGTCGTATGTACAGGATCCGTTCGCCGCTGCCTGTTTGCGTGCAACCAGGGACGCGGCGCTACCATCCATTCATCTGGAGTTGTGGCACAGTGCGTTTTTGCGGGCAACACTGGACGAGGTCTGCGGTTCTACGGGGAAGCCTCGGAGGTTTCTGATTGCGTTTTTGCCGGAAACCAGGGCGGTGGTTTGGATTGCGATGACGCTCTCGTTGGCCTCGCCAATTCCCTGTTTGTGGGCAACACTTCGAACTGGGGCGGCGCTGTCGCGAACGTAGAGTCGTCTCTTTGGGCATCCAACTGCACGTTCGCAGGCAATTGGGCCAACGAGAGCGGTGCTGGATTGTGGAACGTCGGGATGAGTAATGCCGAGGTTCGGAGCGCTGTGTTCTGGGGCAATGCGGTCCCGACCGGGTCCACGGAACTCGCCCAAGTTTTCAACGGTGAAGGCGATATTGTGGACATCCTGTACACGCTGGTCCAGGGCTTGAACGTGTACGCCGGGCCGGGCAACGTGGGTGGTGACCCACTGTTCCGGGAAAGTGCGATCGGGTATTGGACCGAGACCGCCGTCTATGACCCGAATACGTTCCAGACGACCTTCCACGACGCCAGCGCAGCGTGGGAGGTGGACGAACACCTGGGCAAATTCCTGAACCCGGACGCCTCCCAATACCTTCAGTCATTCATCGTGTCAAACAGTGCGACCTCCATCACCGTCTGGGGGGATTTCGCGGCGTTAGGATTGGCGGGCAAGACCTACCAGATCAGAGATTACCACGTACAGCCAGGATCTCCTTGCATCGACGCGGGCGACAACACGGCGGTTCCAGCCGGGATCACGACCGACCTCGACGGCAACTCCCGATTCGTCGACGACCCGTTCACTCCCGACGCGGGCAGCGGTGTCCCGCCCATCGTAGATATGGGGGCCTACGAGTACCGTCCGATGGCCGGTGACCTGGACGGCGACGGTGATGTAGACGCGGATGACTACGCCGCGTTCCTGGTGGCATTCGGACACGTAGTCGGCGATCCGGAACACAGCCCATCCGCCGACCTGGACGGGGACGGAATGGTGACCCTGGTGGATTATCAGTTGTGGCTGGAGTGCTATCGCAACTACATCGGCGATCCGAATGCGGCCGCCCCGGAGTTGCCGAAGCCCGAAGACCAAGGCGGGGACAGTGACGTCGATACGGGGAACATCCGCAACGTGCGCAGGCTGCCTGTCCAAGTCGAACGTGAACCTCTCGGTCCGGCGCCCCGGCGCTGATGGTGAACTGGGTGTCGACATGGGCCGGGGAAGTCCGCGAGGTCTTAGTGACTGTTCACCGCATTGCAGGAGGTGTCGGATACGCTCGCACTGTAAATGGGAGCGACTGCTTTGCTTCCCCATTCGCACAGGCTCCGCGGGAGCCGTAATGCGGTTCGCCGACTTTGCGTAAAAACCTGCGTTGAGTCTGAGCATGGGATTCTCCGAAAAAGGGCTTTGTTCAGGGTTGAGTTCAGGCTTGAGCGGGGATTGGAAGCGTTCGCGGACTGATCGGGCTGCTGTCAGCCCGCGTTCCCTCCCGGTGAACGGCCACCACGAACTCCCACTCCGGCGACTGAAGCAGCAGCAGAAACCCGCCAAGTCGAGCCCAGTCCGACAGGAATCGGCGTGAGATCACCGGATCGACGTTCGACAGCCGGGCGTCCCAGGCCGCGGCTCGGAGCACGCCTGTCTGGCCACGATCCTTCGCCTGTATGGCGATTCGCTGGCGGCTGGCCAGGCACAGGTCCACGGTTCCGGACGCATTCACGACTTCCGTCAGCGTCAGGCCGTCCCGGAACGAGTCCCGGACGATCTCCAGCATCTCGCTGGACCAGCCCGGCTGGTGGATCTGAATGAACGGAACGTGCCCGCGGCCGGGTACGTCCAGCAGGCCGACGCCGAATCGCAGGTCCTCTGCCGTCGCGTCGTAGAGTTGCTTCAGGTCGATCATGTTCATCACGTCCTCCTGCACCGGCCGCCCCGGTCAGCGAGCCGACCGGGGCCGTCGCCGGTGGTACTGGTGAATCCTTCGGGGCCGGTGCCGTGACCAGCCCGGGCCGTAGGCCTGGTTCTTGCGATGGCCGCGGACGCCCTGGTGACGCCCGAACAGCGCGGCAAAGGCACGTGACAGCCAATTGACAAATGGCATGGGCTTGCTCTCTGTTGCATGTCTGAGTGGTTGGGGATTGATCACGGAGTGGCGGGCTGGTGCCAATGCCATGCGGCAGCCAGTGCTACCGCTCGAGGGCAGGCAGTCCGACGTGAAGCTGCCATGCGGGAGCTTACTCGTCCAGTTCTTCGATCCTATCCAGCACGTAGATGTCGCGCCACCGCTTCCCGCACGACAGACATCTGACTGGCTGGATCGCGTTTCCGCAGTCAATCTCGACGGGGCCGCCTTCAATCTGATCGTTCAGGCAGTACGGGCAGACGACACCGCGGAACTGCTGATGTCGGCGTTTGACTTCCTGGGTGAGGGCCATGGGGTACTCCTCAAAGTGCATAGTCTACCGGTGCCCGCTGACAATTGCAGGTTCACCAATACACAGATTGCATCCAGCACTTGTGTCGAAACACAGATCAACCGACATCGCGGACGTGGATCCGGCGTCCTGTTCGGCACCGAATCAGTGTTCGTCGTCCGGTTCGTCGGGGTTTTCGTCGCGGGAAGACGGATCGGCCAGCATGAGCCCGACGATCATCGCGTTGTCCAGCCGGTCGGCATCCGCCGCGCAGTCCTCGTAATCATCATAGATCTGGTTTGAGCAGAGGGCGCGTTCCGTGTAGTCCACGAGGATCCAGGCGGTGGGGGCTTTCTCGGGGTGGTCGGGCGTGGCCGGACCTTCCGTCAGTTCCATGTCCGTGTCGCAGTCCCCGCAGATCGGCGTGCCCCGGTCGGCCAGGTCTCGATAGGTCCAGTCGCTGGTGGACAGGGTTCGCTCGCAGTCCGGACACCGCCAGTGCGGCGGGGATTCGGGTTCACCCGGCGTCTCGCGGGCGTCCTGCTGCTGTTCCTGTGCCGATTCGTCCGCCGGGCAGGAGTCTTCGTGCGTCCATCGGATTTCCAGGAACCGTTCGCCATCGCGGTCCTGCTTCAGACGAACTGGATCGCAGCCGTCCACGTCGTAGTCTTTAACGCGAACCACGACGTCCGGCGGGATGCCGTAGATTTCCTGGATGACTCCGCCTTCGACGATGATGAGTATTTCTTTGGGCATGGTCTGTTCCTTTCGCCATTGCGGGGAGATCGGGGATCGTTCGGATGCAGGCAGGTCGGGATCAGCTGCGCCTTAATAAGTCTTGCCACCCCGGCCCGCCGATTCCGTAATACCGCTGCTCCCAATCCAGGGCCTCCTCACGCGTGTCGGCCAGATACAGCACCTCGCCGAACGGCCTGCCCGTGAGCCATTGCAGGACCCGGCGTACGCGGCTTCGCGGTCGCCAGGCCCGCACGACCCATTTCTGGGCAGAATTGTGGTACTCGACGTAGGATGCCCGACGCACGGTGAGCCTGCCGATGGATCGCCAATCGATCTGGTCGGTCCACAGGCCCCGGACGTTTCCGCCATGGGTGATGCACAACCGTATACGGTTCATCGGGCCGCCTGCCGATCCGCCTGCCCGGCCCGCTGGGGGACCCGGGCCTCCGGCTTGGCGTGCTCGTGGACGATCCCTCCGCCCAGGGCATTCGAGATTTCCTTGGTGAACGTCTGGCACGACGCGTCGGTGAACAGCACGGCGTCGATCCGGCAGGATCCGTCCGTGCCGATGGTGATCCGGATGTGCTTGGCTCCGGCCATAGCTTGATTCTCCTTCTTTTTAGCCCTTGGAACTCGGTCCGCTTCAACGGTACCCGCCGATCGTCAACTCGATCTCGCCGCTCGGCAGCCGCTGCCGTTCGATAGTGCGGCCCAGACTCCGCTGCTGGCGGGTGATCACCTGGCACGCGTACTCCTGTTTGACCCGGTTCTGCATGGTGAGATTGAACCGTGCGGACGCCTGGCGATGGGCGTACGATCCCACCCCGGCATCGAACTCGCTGATCCATGCCCGGTAGGCTCCGTCGGCCTGACGTTCCCAGCCGACGTCGTTGGCCCCGGATCCGACGTGCTGCCGCCGGATGACGATGTGGGCCTT
>CAZBFW010000091.1:4402-10343 GCA_964491135.1 uncultured Phycisphaeraceae bacterium
CGACGGGCTGGTCATGGACTTCAATCTGGCCTTCCGGGAATCCGCATTCGACCAGGGCCGCGATGAGCGCCTGCGGGTCGCGGAACTCAGTCTGGCATTCAACGAAGTGAGACATGCTGGTTCTCCAGGTTGTTTGAGGTAATGGACCGTTCCCGGGTAGGTGCTGTCAGTCCAGCACCACGCGCCGCTTGAGCCTGCCCGTCAGGGCGCTGACGTTCTGGGGGTTCAGGATGTGGGTCCGCAGCGCCTGGCAGGCCTTCCGGAGTTGCTCGGCCACCGCGGGCCGCTGAGCGAGATCCTGGCCGCTGACCCCGGCCAGCTGCTCTTTGAGCCGGGCCAGCCGGGTCGCCGCATCGGTGTCCCCGAAGATGTTCATGGCATGGAACTTGTCGATCCGGTCGCGGATGGCATTGAGCGTCTTGCCGTGGACCTGGCCCTTCTGCTCGATCACCTGGTCGCAGAACGCGGCCACCTCCTTCCGGAATCCCACGACGTACTGCTCGACGAATTCCTGGCATTCCCGCCGCAGGTTCGCTTCCATCTGTTTTGTCTGCTCGTCGCGGAGTCGACGCTCCTCCAGGGCCAGCTCGATGTCCTCGACCGGGGTCAGCTCCGGGGCACCGGTGATTTTGAAGGCGTGCCAGGACAGGCCGAATCGGCCGGGCAGATCCAGCGGCAGCGGGTAGCAGGCGTCCGGGATCTCCGGGTGCACGCCCTGCCACGCGGCCCGCAAGGCCGGGTAGTCCGCCAGGAACTTTTCAGCGGCCGCGTCGAACTCGTGCCGGAGTGTTTCGAGCTGCTCGATGACGGCCTGGACGTGGGTCCACGGCACGAAGTGGGCGTTGGCCGCGTCGAACGGCCGCGAGTGTTTTTCCAGGATATGCCGGGCCTTCTTTTCAATCTGCTGGAAGACTTTGCGGGTCTGGTCGGGGTCCAGCAGGTCCTTGGTGCCGAACGACGCGATGGCCCGGGCGTCGATGCGGTCCGGCGTGAGTTCGAGATCCTGCGGATCGTTGCCCGCGCGGCACGACCAGTACCGGCAGCGGATCACAAACAGCATACCGAGTTTGTAGAGGTTGACGGGTTCGGTCTCAGAAGCGGCCGGGCCAGCCGGAGAAGCTGTCGCGTCCGGCTGCACCTTGGGTAATGTTGTGATGGTCATGGAATACCTCCGAATTCAAAAGGGGTTCAGTCGCTGATGGACCAGCGGGAGACAGAGTGGATACAGTGCGGCTTCAGCGTGACACGACCGCCCGGAATCACCGATCAGACCGGATCGATCTTCCGCCGCACGGAACGAGGTTCCGGGGAATGTGCGGCGCCGCCGGATTTTTCATCGTCACTTCGAGCGGAAACGCCCTCTATACGATGGGGAGGGTGTGCGCATCGACGAATACCCCGCGCGAGTCGTGGTCGCGTGCGTGTTCGGCTCCGTGTTCGCGGGATGTGCCCGCCGTGAATGTTGCGGTTTACCGGTTTACCGATTCCTCACCTCGCGTGTGGCCACGTGTTTGCAGGCCGCGCGATGTGTTTCTGCGTTTTTCTTTTGACTTCCCCGTCGCGATGGCGCATGATGATTGCAGCGGTCACGACGCGAGGACGCGGAGAAGGCTTCCGACACACCGCTGTCTCGGCCCGCTGCTCTTCGCGTCGCTGATTCAACCGGACGCCATGCTCATGTTCACACATGGCGAATACTCAACCACAAAACGAGGAGTTGATCGGGTGGAGGGGACATGCGCCTGATTCACTGCATCTGCGACGTCCACTCCTGCTGACAATCTGAGTCTCATGCGCCCGGGACGTACGCGCGCCCGGGGCAGATGTTGATTTGACACGGCGACGGCCGGGAACAACCCGGCGGTTGGCTGCTGCGGGGAAGCTGTTCTCTTTTGCCAGGAGGGTCGTTCCATGTCTCTGCGAAGCGCGATACGGAACATCAATTGCTCCCTTTGTGCTGCGAAATCAGGCAGGCACCGCCGCGACGGAGGACTAAGCTCGTTTCCTCGCCGTGCTGGGGAAACTCGGCTTGCCTACGATCACGCTCCTCGCTTGTCGCCGAATGCTCTTCGCAATGCTTGCGCCCCGTGGTGTACGACAGTGGCGCTGGCGTTTCTCTCGGGAACTGCGTCCGCACAGTGGGAGTGCGATCCCTACGCAGGCTGCTTGCCGAACATCGAATTTGTGGCATGGTGCGACGAGGGTTCCGATTGCTACGGGGAACTCTCGGCAACGATGGGTGAGGCCACGAACGATACCTGTCAATACCACGAACACAAGCCTGAACGTATGGCGTGTTCGGTTTGCAGTGGAGCCCTGGTCGGCTTTGGTGTCGTGGCAGGTGACCTCGACACGATCAAGGGCAATCTTTGCCCTGGCGAAGTGGACGCCGCTGCAGACCTGTCCTATTCATGGGAGCCCTCCGGCCCTCTGTCCACCCCCAGTCACTCGAGCGAGTGCACGGCGCTATTCACTGCGGCAGGCGATGGCACCGCCCGGGTTCAAGTCACCGTTACTGACAATGTATCGTGTACTGAGGCCGATGATGGAAGCGTCAATGTGGCCCTCTCCTTTGACGTGAAGTGCCTGGAAGAGCGCATCAAATTCGAGCCGGACAAAGTATGCCCAGGGGAGACGATTGCCGCCTTTGCCAAGTTATGCATCAATGGAGGGGAGCCTGAATGGGAGCTGTTACCCCCCGACCCACCTGGGTGGAAATGCACGCCCCTTGGCTATGATGCCACGCGACAGGTGTGGAAGTGCCTTGTGCAGACGGCCGAACTCCCTGAGGGTGAGAGCGAGGTGAAGCTCGTAGCGACACACCCGTCGGGATACTGTTCGTCGGAAGAGCCTGTGCCTTTGGAGGGGGGTGGAGGATGCGGCGGGAAATGCGCGGCCGACAGCTTGGGCAACGTGACTGCCAAGGCGGAGAAAATGGATGTGCGGTTCGACTTGGGGACTCAGCCGAACGGGAACTCCGGCGGCGACCTGCATCTCTGGGCGCCCGAACCGAATTACGGCATTGGCAAGCGGTCCAGTCTGCGCTATCCGGCACGTCCGGCGGGCTCGGCCGTGGTCTACGACGCGTACGGATTGCTTCAGCAGGTAAGAACGGGCAGCGTCGTGGCCGATATCGTGGAGACCGACCTGAACTCGCCCTCGGTTGGAGACCGGTACGAGATCCGGCTGCACGCGCCAGACCAGTGCCCGGGCTCCGGCGGTGGGGCGTACACGTGCTCGGGCACGCCGATGTATACATTAGTGGTCCGCAACCCAGGAGCGCCGGACACCTGGAGTAACCTGGTCATCGAGAAATGGATCGGCTCCGCCGAACCGGGATACGGCACCCGACAGATGACGTATGAATATTCGTTCAGCGGCACTGTGGGGCAGACCTCCAGCATGAGCCTAGTAACCAAGGATGGCTCGAACACCTTGGTGCGCGAGGAGGAGGTCGACTGGGTCTATACGGCCGGTCCGCCGGAAGCGTGGTCACGAACGTACCAGGAAAATGACGGTGGTGGCACCGGTGAAACAATCACCGACACCTACCAAATCGTCGGCGACCAGAAACGAATGGTGCAACGGTCGGTCGCTGTCGGCGGTGGGGCAAGTCCGCTGGTGACGACCTACGCATATTACCTCACCGGTGACAATGCGGGGCGGGAGGGCCTCATCGTGCGGCCGGATGGCTCGTGGACCGGATACCTCTACGATCCGGAGATAGATTCCGTATCTACGAACGGATACGCCGAGGTTCGCCCCTGGAAGGACGAGGCTGCGCCGTCCGGTGTCGGCAGCATTCACGCTTATGATGCCGTTGAAGTGCAGAGTACACTCAAGGCCTTCAGTGAACGCGACTGGCCGATTAAGGGGCGTCCGCGACGGATCCTGGAGTATGCGAACGGCGTGTGTGTTTCCGACACAAGCTATGCCTACACATTCAGCTCTCCGACTCTCGTCACACGCGAGACGCGCGAGGGTGGCGCCAACGATTTGACGACCGTAACGCAGACCGAGATCGAGTCGGATGGCAACGAGCGGCTGAAATCCGTGCACCGACCGGATGGCGTGGCGACCCTCTACGAATACGAGGAAGGCACGCTGTCGCAGGATACGCCGCCGCAGTTCACAGTCCAGCAGGGCGGAGGGGCTAACCGGACGATCGCGTATCTCGGAACGTCGGCCTCCGATACACCGAACCTGAACGACATGGTCTGGATCAGCGGAAAATCGACGGCCCAGGTGACCGTGCGCGATGAGAAGGGACGTGTAGTACTTCACGAGACCTGGGTTTCCACAGGCGGAGTGCCTACCGCGGCGGCCAGGGTCTCCTGGACCTATCACGAGTACGACGGGCTGGGCCGCGAGACGCTGGTGCTGGAATCAAACGGGGATCGCACGGAGACGGACTGGTCAGACTACGCCTGCTGCGGTGAATACACTGTTGCTGATACAGGCGGGGTCGTGACGAAATACAAGTATGACGTGCTCGGACGCCTTGACACCATGACGCGCTATGATGCGGAGAACGAAGTGGAGTCGGTCACCACCGAGGAGACGACGCTTGACGGCGACTATCGCCTGGTGGAGAAAACCGTTACTGCGGAAGGGCAGACGCTGGTCTGGAACACCAAGTACGACCTGGCCAGCCGCGTGATTAGCGAAGTCTTCATGCCCGGCATCGGAGGCGACACGTCTTATGCGTATACAAATGGGGGACGGACCACAACAGTCACACGAAGTGACGGCGGCACGGAAATAACGGATCACTATCTGGACGGCCGCGTCAAGAGTATCTCCGGTACGGGCGTAGTCCACCGGGCGTACGACTACGCGGCCCCGGAAGCGGGTCGGCTCACTACGACGATTCTCGAGGGCACGGATAACCCGGCGGCGCAGGGATGGTTGCGCAAGTCCGCTAGCACGACGGATTGGCTCGGACGAACGGTGATCGAGACGCGCCCGGCCTTCGGCGGCGGCGTCCTGACGACCACCCACGAATACAACCCGGACGGCCAACTCGTCCGCACGGAAACGATAGACCCGAGCGAGGAGTTGGTCATTGCCCCCACTCTGTACGAGTACGATGAACTGGGAAACGTCATAAAATCGGGCCTGGACGTCTCAGGCAATGGCAGTCTTACTGACGACAGCACCGATCGGTTCACGAGGACCGAGACGAAGCTTGGCCAAGAGGCGAGCGTCTGGTGGCGCAAGACCATCAGTACGACCTTCAACGTCGATGGTTCCGCCGGCACGTACACAACGACCACGCAGGCCACGAGGCTCACTGGATTCACATCGCCGGTCACGGCGGAGCAAACGCATACCGTCAAGTACTATCGAAACGGTGGCGCGGAGCCTGTGGCAACCGAGGAGAACGGAACGGTCACCAAAACCGACCGGAACGCCAAGCAGCTGACGCAGGAAACAACGACGTCCGGTGCCACTGGCGTTGCCATTTCGATCACTCTGAATGGTCTGTTGCAGTCCACCACGTCCGTGTCGGGCATCACAACGTCATACGGGTACGACGGGTTCGGCCGACAGACAACGGTCACTGACGGTCGGGGAAACACCCAGACGACGCACTACAATGACGTCGGACGGGTCGACTGGACTGAAAACGCTCACGGAGATCGGACGACCTTCGGGTATGATCCGGACTCGGGTCAGTTGACGTCGAATGGCTCGGAGCGTGACGGGGGGTACAACTACACGTACTACGCCTATACGCCACGAGGCGAGATCGAGAAAATGTGGGGCGACGTTCCCCAGCCGGTGCTCTTCTCCTACGACAGCTTCGGCCAGCGGGAAACAATGACCACCTTCCGCGGCACGGAAGACTTCACCGGGAACCAGTGGCCGGGCCAGACCGCAGAAGACGGCGACACAACGACCTGGGTGTACGACCCCGCGACCGGGCTGCTTACCGACA
>CAZBFW010000092.1:0-10294 GCA_964491135.1 uncultured Phycisphaeraceae bacterium
GGCCGCCCGAACGTGATGGTGAAGGTGCCGGCTACGGACGCGGGGCTGCCGGCCATCGAGACACTCATCGGCGACGGCATCAACGTGAACGTCACGCTGATCTTCGCCGTCGACGTGTATCAGCAGGTTATTGACGCGTTTCTGCGCGGCGCGCGAAGACACCTGGAACGAGGGGGAGACCCGGCAGGCGTGGCGTCCGTGGCGTCCTTCTTCGTCAGCCGGATAGACACCGCGGTGGATGGCCTGCTGGAGAAGCGCATCGCCGACGGGCGGACACACCTGCGGGATCTGCCGGGCCAGGCAGCCGTCGCGAGTGCAAAGATCGCATACGACCGATACCGCCGGACTTTCCAGGCCGGCCCGTTTGCAGAACTGCGAGAACGCGGCATTCGCCCGCAACGGCCGCTCTGGGCGAGTACCAGCACCAAGAACCGCGCCTATCGCGAAACGATCTACGTCGACACGCTGATCGGCCCGGACACGGTGAACACGGCACCACCGGTGACCCTGCAGGCCATCCGGCGAATGGCGGACGTGCGGGTGACGATCACCGAGGACGTTGACGGCGCCCGTCGCGTGTTGTCCTGCCTGGAGGCCGAGGGCATCTGCATGGCGGAGGTTACGGAACAGCTCCGGGTGGCCGGCGTGAAGGCGTTCTCCGAATCCTTCGATCGGCTTCTGGCTGACATCCGCGCCAAGACCAGGACAGTAGCCGCCGGGCGATAGAATTACAGTGCCGCTTGATTTGCCGCATGATGTGGGGGTGGTTTGGCAAAATGTAGGGTGTGTGCTCCCTGAAGGGGGCAACTCGGCTGTACCGATATCGGGTGGTAGTTCTATAATGCAGCATGGTGCCGCGGGCGGATGCTGGCTCGTGGCAAACCAGTTTACCCGTGCTGCAGTGGGTCAGGCTCAAGGATCGCGTATTTCCGGGCGGCTTGAGTTCGCGAGGGTTCTCGCGATCGATACGTAGACGCGTGCCCGATCGTAAGGCTCGGATGTTGCGAGCGGCAATCGGGCCCGTCCATGTGAGGAGTGGGCCGGAGTACGGTCGGGTCTGGAGATGAAGTAGGCAATGTGTGTCAGATCGCTTGATGAGCACCCGGATTTTCAGGATCCTGCCCTGGGCCGCTACTTGCCCTCCGAGCGGCGGGCGATTCTCGTACACCGCTATTTTCTCGGCATCGAACGGGGTGCCGATCCCGGCCTCGTCGCGACCATACAAAGCTGGGAGTCGGGGGTGGCGGACGAATGGCGGCGTAAGAAGATGCACATGGACCGCGTCGCCCAGATGACGGAGATCGACCGGCACCGCAGCGAGTTGTCCACTGCCCGGGGTCGCAACGTCGACTGGAATGAGGCCGTGTGGGACTGGGTACAGCACCACGCCGAAGAGTGGCGTCGGGGCTGGGAGCGCACCGTGGCGGCCGGTGCATAGGTCCGCGCCCTCGGGTCGTCTGAATTCCCCCTGGCCAGCAGGGTGTCGTGACCGCTTCTCACGTCTGGGCGTCCAGTGGTTTTCAGACCGTTCCCCTCGCGACGATGCAGTCCGCCGGCGGCGGATGTGGCACGCGACTTGCTTGTTTTGGAGGCACGTCGGAGACGGCCGGTTCGTGCTGCCTGATGGGGCACAATTGCGGGGGGTTCCCGTCTCGTGATACGATCGCGGTAGGAACGGTAGCAGTCTTGCCGATGGGCAGGAGGGTTGTCGAATGCCGAGTGGCCTTTTCGTCTGCTCCACGGACCTGGAGGCGGGCAGCAGCGTAATCACGCTGGGTCTGTGCGGGGTACTGCGCAAGTCGGTGGAACGGCTGGGGTTCCTCAAGCCGGTGGGCGGTGGGGCCGACGACCGGGACGTGGCTGTCGTCCGGTCAGCGTGCCGGTTCCCCCAGAACGCGTGCGAACTCTGTCCGCTGACGATCGAGGAAGCGCGGGAGCTGGTGGCGCAAGATCGCCTGCCCGTGCTGCTGGACCGCGTGGGCGCGTGCTTCCGGCAGCTCAGAGACGAGCACGACATGGTCATCCTGGAGGGCATCAACAACGCCCGGGCGGCCAGTCTGTTCGACCAGGAAATCAACGAGGCGATTGCCGCCCACCTGGAGACCCCGGTGCTGCTGGTCGCCCGGGGGCTGTCCGACAACGGGATCACCAAGGTGGATCAGCTTGTGGCCGGCGTGCGGACGGCCAAGCGATCGTTTGAAGAGAAGAACTGCGAGGTCCTGGGGGTGGTCGTCAACCGGGTGGCCGATCAGCCCTTTGAGGTGGCCCAGCAGCGGATCATGGATGCGTTCGAGAGTGCCGACCTGCCGCTGTTCGGTGTGGTGCCCAACCTGGTCTACCTGGGCTACCCGAAAATGGACCAGGTGTGCAGTGCGTTGCAGGCTGAAGTGATCAGCGGGGGAGAGGCCCTGTCCAACGTGGTGACCAAGACGATCGTCGCCGCCATGGAGCCCCGGCACTTCATTCACCATCTGGACACGGATCGGACGCTGGTCGTCACTCCCGGAGATCGGGACGGCATTCTGCTGGCCGTCGCCTGTGCCCAGAAGTCGGGCAAGCGCCGCTCGGTCTCCGGGGTGGTGTTGACGGGCGGCCTTCGGCCGGATCCCGAGATCATGCGGCTCGTGGAGGACCTGGGGGCGCCGCACTTCCCGGTGTGCACGGTGAGGATGGACACGTTCACGACGGCGCTGATGATCCAGAACATCGATGTACGAATGCGCGTGCAGGACGAGGACAAGATCCAGACGGCCTCGTCCGCGGTCTGGCGGTACCTGGAGCACGAGCGATTGTGGGACCGGTTGAAAGTTCCCCGTCCCCGGAAACGAAAGGCCGGATCGGCGGTCTTCCTGAGGCAGCTGGTGGAGCAGGCGCAGGCGCTGCAGAAGCGCATCGTCTTCCCCGAGGGCGAAGAACCGCGCACCGTGCAGGCCGTGGCGAAGATCGTGGAATCCCGCATCTGCCAGCCCATTCTGATCGGCGACCCGCAGCGGATTCGCGAGCAGGCCGGCCAGGCCGGCGTGAGCCTTGCGGGAGTCGAGGTGCTGGACCCGCAAGCGGTTCCCCGAATGGATGCCTACGTCGATCGGGTGGTGGAAATCCGCAAGGGCAAGAAGGGCGGCATGACGCCGGACGTGGCTCGCACGTGGCTGGATCAGTCGTCCATTCATGTGGGGACCGTCATGGTGGAAATCGGCGACGCGGACGGGCTGGTGTCCGGGGCCATCCACTCGACGGGTGACACGATCCGTCCCGCTCTTCAGATCATTCGGACGCGGGCGGACGTGGGGCTTGCATCCAGCGTGTTTTTCATGGCTCTGCCCGACCGCGTGCTGGTGTACGGGGATTGCGCGATCATTCCCGACCCGGACGCACAGGAACTGGCGGGCATCGCCTGGGCCAGCGCCTTGACGGCCCGCGCCTTTGGCATTGAGCCGTACGTGGCCATGCTCTCGTATTCCACCGGCAAGTCCGGTACGGGACAGTCCGTGGACAAGGTGACGGAGGCGACGAAACTGCTTCGGGAGAGGAATCCGGATTTCGCCGTGGACGGCCCGCTGCAATACGACGCGGCCATCGACCCGGAGGTTGGCCGGCTCAAGCAGCCCAATTCCCCGGTGGCCGGCCGGGCGAACGTGTTCATCTTCCCGGATCTGGATGCGGGGAACATCGCGTACAAGGCCGTGCAGCGTTCGGCGGGAGCCTTGGCCGTCGGTCCGGTTCTGCAGGGCCTCAACAAGCCCGTGAACGACCTTTCCCGCGGTTGCAGCGCGGACGATATAGTGTATACGGCGGCGGTGACGGCCATTCAGGCCGGTTCGCGGTGAAACCGCGCCGCGTTTTCTCGGATGGCGCGGACAGGAATGACGGAGCCCGAGGCCAAGGGGGCGCAATGAACGTTCTGGTGATCAACTGCGGCAGTTCTTCCATCAAGTACAAGCTCTACGACATGGCCGCCGGGCAAGAGGTGGCGACGGGTCTGATCGAGCGGATCGGCGAGGCGGAATCGCAGACCACCCACATCGTGCGCGGCAGCAAGTCCGAGCGGTCCGATCGCATCGCCGACTATGACCAGGGCGTGAAGCAGATCATGACCCTGCTCACCACGGTGGGCACGCCGCCTCCGCTGAAGGACCCGCAGGACATCGACGGCGTGGGGCACCGCGTGGTGCACGGCGGCGAGGATTTTTACGAGTCCGTGGTCGTCAACGGCGACGTGCTTGCGTCCATTGAACGCTGCTGCGAGCTGGCCCCGCTGCACAATCCGGCGAACCTCGGCGGCATACAGGCCACCATGCGCATTCTGCCCGGAAAGCCGCAGGTGGCCGTGTTTGACACCGCGTTCTTCCAGACCATGCCGCCGGCCTCCTATCTGTACGCGGTGCCGTACGAGTGGTACGAGACGCGCCGGATTCGCCGGTACGGGTTCCACGGCACGAGCCACCGATACGTGGCGATGCGGGCCGCGGAGCTGCTCGACAAGCCGCAGCCGAACCTCATCACCATGCACCTGGGCAACGGGTGCAGCGCGTCGTGCATCCGGGCGGGCAAGGCCGTGGACCAGAGCATGGGGCTCACGCCGCTCGAAGGGCTGGTCATGGGTACGCGCAGCGGCGATTTTGACCCGGCCATCATCTTTCACCTCACCCGGGAAGGCATGAAGCTGGACGACATCCGCAACGCGTTGGAGAAGAAGAGCGGCCTGCTGGGCGTCAGCGGGGTTTCGCGAGATCTGCGGGACGTAAACGAAGCGGCCGGCAACGGGAGCCGGCGAGCGGCTCTGGCCATCGACGTGTTCGCACACCGGGCCCGAAAGTACATCGGCGCTTTTATGGCCGAGCTGGGGGCATGCGACGCCATCATCTTCACCGGCGGGATCGGCGAGAACGCGGTCTTCATGCGAGAGAAAATCCTGTCCGGCCTGGCGCCGCTGGGCATCGAACTGGACCCGACCCGAAACGACCGGAGGCCGAACGAGCCATTCCTCATCACCCGCGACGGCTGCCGCACCGCCGTCTGGGTCATCCCCACCAATGAGGAGCTCATGATCGCGCGCGACACCGCCCAGCTCATCGGGCGCAGGTGACGCGGAAACCCGGCGCAGTCAGCCGTCACCGGGTTCGCGGAAACGCTCCGGCATCGAGCTTCCGGAAATACTCGCGTCCGGCGCGGATCACGCGGCCTCCCAACAGGAACACGGCCGGCAGGTTCCAGAAGAACAGCAGCCCCACAATGGCGTCGGAGAAGTCGTAGACCAGGCTGAATTTCCGGATCAGCATGCCGACCACCACGAACGCCACAAACACCATTTTGTAGGGAAGGATCGCCCGCGGACCGAACAGAAACTCAGCGCCCTTCTCTCCGTAGTAGCTCCAACTGATCATCGTGCTGAACGCAAAGAGGCATACGCCCAGGGTCACAATGTATTTCCCGAACCCCGGGAAGTTCACGTCAAACGCGAACCGCGTCAGCTCTGCTCCATCCATGTTCAGGTGGACCTTCATGCCCGGTTCGACCTCTGCGATGCGCTTTGCCAGGTCTCGGCGGGCAGTGGGGTCGTCAATCTGAGCCGTGTCCAGCGTTACGCAGTGCACTCGGTCCCACGCTTCGCTTTCGACACGCTCCACATTCCCGATGGGAATGGAGAGAGTGTCGGGTCCGAGGCCCGGACGCTCGGCGAGATGAACGGCCAGGGCCGAGTATGTGTGATCCCGGTTCTGCCGAAGGCCGGCCTGCACCAGCTCGCGAGCGTAGGCCCGCTGCATGGCTTCCGGCACGTCCTCATGGTTGCACGCAACGGTGATCGTGGTCGGCGTGGTCGCGGTGACGGTACCGATGGCCGGGCGGTTCCAGGCGCCGGTCATCAGGATGACCAGGCCGCTCATGGTGCAGATGATGACCGTGTCCACGAACGGCTCCAGGCCCGCCACGACGCCCTCACGGATGGGCTCATCGGTCTTGGCGGCGGCGTGGGCGATGGGCGCGGACCCTTCTCCCGCTTCGTTGGAGAACGCGGCCCGCCGCAGCCCGCAGGCAAACGCCGCCCAGACGGTGACCCCGGCAAACGCACCCTCGGCAGCCACGTCGGAGAACGCGGATCTGGCGATCAGGCTGAGGTAGGAGGGAATCTCGGCAGCGTGAAGAACAATGATGCCGATCGCGCCCAGAACGTACGCGACGCACATGAAGGGCACCAGGGCGCCTGCCACGTGCCCGATTCGCTTGATGCCTCCGATGATCACCAGCGCCACCAGGCAGGCCACGATGGTGGAGGAAGCATACGGAGGCACGTTGAAGTTGACACGCAGAATCTCCTTGACGTTCCAGCCCTGGAACATGTTGCCCTGGCCGATCGCCGACAGCATCACGGACGCGGCGAATACCAGCGCAAGCACGCGGAAGAGACGCCAGGCCGGATTGCCGCGGGACCGCATCGGCTCCACGATTCCCTTCTGGATGTACCACATCGGGCCGCCGCGCACTTCCTGCTGAATAGTGCCGTCCTTGTCCGTGTACTCCCGCACGTCGCGGTACATGACGGCCAACGTGCACTCCATGTACTTCAGGGCCATGCCCAGGGCGCCGGCCACCCACATCCAGAAGACGGCTCCCGGGCCGCCCAGTGACACGGCGACGGCCACGCCGGCAATATTGCCCAGCCCCACGGTGGCCGACAGGGCGGCGCACAGGGCCTGGAAGTGATTAATGTGTCCCGTGTCCTCCGGGCGGTCATAATGGCCGCGGGTACAGGCCACGCCGTGCGTCAGGATGCGATATTGGGTGAACTTGGTAAGGATGGAAAAGGCGAGCCCGCAGCCGAGCAGGAGGCAGGCGAGCGGGGTGGACCAGACGTAAGCGACAAGCGTTTCGGCGAAGTGAGTGAGTGAATCCATCAGACCCTCCGTCGTGAAGGCATGCTGTCACAGCGAATCGGGTTTGGCAAAGGACTGTACGCGAAGCGGGCATGGGCCGCAACGGGATGGTTCGCACGGCTGTCTCGGCGGTGGCGCGCACCCGGATGCCGTTGCGACAGGATTAGGCAACGCGGCATGCGGACGATCGGTTGGCGGGAGAATCCTGTATATCGCGTGGGAAACGGAGAGACCGGCTTGCCTTGCGACCGGCGGCGATCCTACGCTTCTATTGAGGTCATTTTCCGTCGGAGGGGCTGGAAGCGCGAAAGACTGGGATGGGTCACAAAGCGTCTCCTGCGCCTCGAGCCACGCATCTTTCGCTCGATGAGCAGCCGAGGCTTCCTCTCCTGTGATCTTCCCGATCTTGAATGAATCGGCACGACGACTCACGCGAGCGGGTCGGCGATGGCGCCGGCTGTGCGTTCCGTCCAATGGGGCGCGGCAGAGCACGGCTGCGCCGGAGTTGACTCCGCCCGCGACCGGCTCGGAAACATCGAGCGGTGCCGGGGCCGGCTTCAGGCGACGGTGCGTTGACGGGGGTGCTTTCCGGATGCGGATCGCACCGGACTGGGTAGGGTGCGACCCCCGGTGACGGTCGCGAAAGGAGCCACCGTTGTCGGCAGTGCCGCCGGTGCGGGATGTCGGTGGACCCGTCGGGCCCACCGATGATGCCGGATCGGGCGGTCCTCCGGCCGCCTGGGCCGGCTCCGGCCTGATCGGAGAGCGGCTGGCGCAACAGGGGAGGTTCGCGCGGTGTGAGCCTCCCCCGCTCGCCGCCTGACGGTGGCGCCGGCCGTGTGCATGGCCCGCCGATCCTTTCACGTCCGGCTGTCTTCACGGCCAATCAACCGGAGATCCCCACGTTTGGTCTGCCGCCTGGGATGGATGCCGACCGAATCCGACCTCTTGACGCCGCGTTGACCAAAAGCGACGATTCTGCGGGGGGTCAAACCGAGTTTTTACAGGGATCAGTCGAATACGGGGTGGTATGGGGAAGGCAAGCGGGATAGCATCAGCGATCTGTGTACGTACCCAGAACGTCGGTCGAACCGATCGGCGCAACGGAAGGAGAAGACCTCAATGAAGCGAGCGTGGAAGACTTCAGTGCTGTTGTTGGGCCTGACGGCGATGTTTGCGGCGGGGCCGGCGTGGACGGCCCAGGCGGCCCCGGCGGCGGCGGACACGTATGGCGCGATCCCCGCGGACGCCTGGGCGGTGGTCTACGTGCGGAACGCCGCGGACGTGGAAAAGAAGATCATGGACGTCGTGCGAAAGTTCGACGTTCCGCCGATGAGTGCGCTGATGATGGCCAAGGGCTTCCTGGGGTTCATGTCCGGCGTCGATGATAACGGCGACCTGGCCCTGGTGGTGCTGCCCACGGACGACATGAACGCCTGGGACAAGAGCATGGCCCTGCTGGTGCCCATCACGGACTACACCGAGCTGACCGCGGCGCTGCAACTGGAGCCGGCCGAGGAGGGCGAAGGCAAGATATCCAAGATGGTCAATCCGAACCTGCCGCCCATCTTCATGGCCCCCAAGGGCAAGTTTGCCGTGCTGGCTCCGTCGGTCGCCAACGTGAAGAAGATGTTGGACTCGACCACCGGGCTCCAGACGGTGCTTGCCCCGCACGACCTGGAGCGGGCGTCGGATGACGACGTGACGATCTGGGCGAATGCGGCCACCGTGGTGGCGAGCCCCATGGTTTCGCCGTTCATAACCCAGCTCGAGTCGATGGGCACCGACACCACGTTCTTCAAGGAGCTTCAGTCGCTCCAGCTCGGCATCAAGATTGCACCCGCGGGCATACGCCTGGGCATGGGCATGGCCTTCAAAGAGGGCTCTGACATGGGCAAGGCCGCGGCGATGGCAAAAAGCACCAGCGACACGATGCTGACCGGGCTGCCGGCGGAGAACTACGTATTGGCGTATGCCGGCGTGACCACGAAGGAGGCGGCGGAGTTCGGCGCGGGTCAACTGAGCAAGCAGATCGACAAGATTCTCAACAATCCGTCGATTCCCAAGGACAAGGTCAACCCGGAGAAGCTTCGTCAGCTCCTCGATCAGGTGGCCGCGATGATCAAGCCGCTGCGCGGCTTGGCGATTGAAATCTCCGCGCTGCCCGGAGCGGAGGGAGAGGGCGGCTTCGTCGGCTTCACCAAGGTGGTTCAGGTGGAGGGCGGTGCCGCGGCGATCCTCGGGCAGTTCAAGGACATCGTCGCCACGGTGACCGGCGGTCTGGTGTTGGATGAGGAGATGAGCAAAGTGCTCTCCAAGCTTCAATACGTTCCCGCGGCCGAGACCATCGGCGGTGTGAGCGTCGACCACCTGGTCATGAAGCTGAGCGAGATCGAGGACATCGAGGCGGAAGACCTCGAGACCGTCCACAAGGTCATCGGCAAGGAGGGCGTGCTGTTCCGGATCGGCGCGGTGGACACGGACCACGTGATTGCCACCTTCGGCGGCGGTCCCGGCCGGTTTGATAACGTGCTCGGTCTGGTCAAGGGCAAACAGGCGCCGCTGTCCAAGAACCCCGGCATTGTGAACACCGCCAAGGCGATGGCGACCCAGAGAAACGCGGAAATGTACTTCGCGGTGGATTCGCTGATGCGGATGCTCAGCGACATCGGCAAGGCGACGGACGAGCCGTTCCCCGTCACCATGCCGCAGATCAACGCGCCGGTGGGCATGGTCTCCTACGGCGTGGGCAAGACGGCCGGCCAGGCCGACGTATTCGTGCCCATGGAACTGATCATCCAGGTGCGGGACGTGTGGAAGTCCATGACGCAGCCGGCACCGTCGCCGGTCCCGTCGACCGAGCCCGCCCAGGAGCCGCAACCCGCGATGACGGAATAGGACCGCGGCCCCGTAACGGGGCAGTCGCGAGTGCCACAGGCCGGGAGCCCGCAGAAGGGTCCCCGGCCTGCGGCATCTCTATGAGGGCACGGCCTCCGTCCCGCGCCGTTTTCACCACAATTGGGCGATCCCGCGGTGGTCTGGCGGCGTACAATAGAGAGCACGGGGCACGCGACGGACGCACGTCATTTCGCGCGGAGGAGTACGACTATGGCGCTGATACCGTTTCGACGAGAAGGGCAATTGTCTTTGAGTGACCTGCAGGACCAGATGAACGTGCTGCTGAGCCGAATGTGGCATGGCGGCGTGTCGACGGGACCATTTGACGGACAGGATTGGGCGCCGCCGCTGGACGTGTACGAAGTGGCGGACCGCTACGTCGTCAAGGCCGAGGTGCCGGGTCTCCGCGTCGAGAACATCGACGTCACCTACGACGGACGGACGTTGACGATCGCGGGGGAGAAGGTGGTCGAGCCGGCCGACGAGGCGGTTCGCGCGACCATTCGCCGGGAACGTCGATTCGG
>CAZBFW010000093.1:0-1022 GCA_964491135.1 uncultured Phycisphaeraceae bacterium
GATAATGAGCGGTGACTGGAGTTCAGACGTGTGCTCTTCCGATCTGGGGCAGCCCAGTCGTACCCGCACGAAGACCACGAACCACACGCCGGCTGGGTGACTGTGAACGTGACCAACACGGGCACCGAGGCATGGGGCGACTTCCACTTCGAGATCTATGACCCGATGGGTACACAGGACATCTCGAACGTGCATTTCCTGGTCGATCCGCCGTATGAGCCGACCAGCACGCAGAGCCCGCTAACCTGGGTGGTCGACAACGAGTCCGTTGGCGCGAAGCTGGATCTGTACTACTACAGCGATCCGGTGTATCCGGGTCAGTCGGCCTCCTTCTCGGTGTATACCTCGAACCAGGATATGCTGTCGTTCTTCGGCGTGATGCTCTATCCGACGCCGATTCCTGAGCCGGCGACTCTGCTGTTGCTCGGTCTGGGTGCGGCCGTGGTCATCCGCCGGCGCTAGGACGCAACGCGACAATTTCTTCTCCAAGAAGCCTTCGCGGGCGAGCCCAATCGGCTCGCCCGCTTTCATGCGCACAATGCGCGGCGGGCGATGCCTGACGACCCCTTGCCGACCTTTAGCCCGGTCACTTCCTCTCCACCACCGCCCCCGGCCCCGTGAACGCCGCGACCTCCTCCGCCGTCGGTGTCCGGGCATCACAGAACCAGGCCGCCGCGATGAGGGCGGCAATCTGGTATCCCCAGTTGCCCGATCGTTGATTCATCCAACAGACGTTCGCCCGGCCATGCGCCAGTCCAACCGCGAATCCTCGCACGTCAACTATCAGCGACGAAACCGCCCGCTGCACGCGTCCGGACCCACTTGTGTCTCCGCGTGGGCAGGCGAAGCACGCACCGGCTTCAGCCGTTCAGCCAAGATCCCACCTGAAGGGAGCGATGCGCCGGCCACCGATTCCTTCTCCATTCACTCGTCTCGTGTGTCAGAGCCGACTTCCAGTCGGCCTTGCGGACTCGGACTGCCCCAGTCTGCGGGAGCCTGGCCGGTCACTTCCCGACTCGCTG
>CAZBFW010000093.1:1032-9618 GCA_964491135.1 uncultured Phycisphaeraceae bacterium
TCTGCGGGCAGGGCTGCCCGCCCACTTCCCCAATCGCTGGGAGACTGTTTTTCGGACGTGATCCGGACCGGTGGGAAGCGGGACAACTGGACGCCACCTCCGGTTGGCCTTCGTTCGCGTCGAATCGTACGTTGCACAGGGCGGACATCGGTCGGCGGTTCTGCAGCCGGATGAAAGGGTCCGATATGGGCGCGACGGCAATCACGAAGCGACGTTCGGCACGTACGAAAACGCGAGGCAAATCGGCAGGTGCGTCCTGTGCGGCACCGCCCGATCCGTCCCCGCCCATCGATCCACAGCCGGATTCCCAGAAACACGGAACACACCAGGGGGAAGCCACGGCGGCACGTCCGGGAGGGCCCGCGGCAGCCTCTCCGGCCACGGCCACGCCGCCGCCGGACATTGCGGAAGGGCTCGGCAATCGCCGCACCCATCGGCGGTATCCGTTTGAGGTTCGCATCCAGGTGAGGATTCTGGAGGGACGCGGCTGGGCCGAAAAGCCGCATGAGATCCCGGCCGATGCGCTGGACGTGTCACAGGGCGGGCTGAGCTTCCTGCACGATGAACCGGTTGCGGTGGGAGCACGTGTGTTGGTGGACGTGACGAGCGCCGCCAGCCGTCGGAAGCTGTACGGCGTGGTGCGGAACTGTGTCTGCCTGCGCGATCACACGCACCGGGTGGGCGTCCAGTTCGTCACGCGAGCGACTCCCGCGGTCGGCCGCGCCGGCCGTCCCCGCGCCTGGTGACTCGCGCCGATCCAGCGCTGCCGCGCAGCAGTACGTCCTGACGTACCGGCGCTCTATCGGGAGACCATGCCGGAGTCGCGCTGCCGCGCGTCAGCCATCTGCAGCAGCGAGCCGGCCACCGTCGGAACGATCAGCAGGAACGGCAGGAAGAAGCCGTAGCTCACCGAGATCGACCGGAAGAAGCCCCACAGCGACGGCATGTCCGACACGAACACGATCGCCCCGGAAATGAGCAGGACCGCGCCCTCAAACGCGGTGATGATCGCTATCACCGGCCGCAGGTAAATGAAGGACAGCGCGGTGCACGCCACGAAGACCAGGCCTACGGCAATCCACGTCGGCCAGGGAGACATGTGGGCGGCGGACAGCGTCGTGTGCGCGATGGCCGCGCTGATCAGTCCGCCCAGCACCGCGATGGAATAATTTGCCGGCGGCAGGGATGCGGCGCCCAGCAGAACGGCGCCCACGATGCAGTACATCAGCGAGTTCCCGTGCGAGCCCGCCACAAGCACGCCGACCACCCCGCCGATGATCCCGAACGTGGCCACCACGGCCGCCTTCCACAGGCGCCACCCCGCGATGGCCATCATGAACCCGACGGCACACATCGGGACACCCAGAAGCGTGTCCGATCGTTGCAGAAAGGCCACCCACTGCTCAATGGACGTGATCACCGCGATGCTCCCGGCCGGCGAGGCGTTGTCAAAGACACCCTGCTGCCGCTACTCGGCGATGGGAGCGGGCTCAGCCTTGGCGGGACGGCGCGTCAGCAGACTCTGCAGAACCAGTGACGCAACGAAGAAGCCCAGGACGGCCAGGTCCACTTCCCGACCGTGCTCGGGCAGGCCCTCCATGGCCTGGGGCCAGTAACTCTGGGCCGCCAGACCCAGGGCCGTCGTCACCAGCACCGTTCCCACCAGGGCCGTGGTCAGGACCAGCGTAAACCGGGCTGCCAGCAGCCCGATCAGCAGGCCGAACGCGCCGGCCCCCGCCGCCGTCAGCAGCAGGTACTTCTCCACATCGGCATCCTGCGCGACCAGGTGTGCCCGGAAATCTCCGGCCGCCTGTCTCAGGGCCTCCAGTGGCGGACGCGGCTCGGCGGGAACGTCCGGTATTACGTATTCCCCCACCGTATGCGGTGCTGTGGTCGGGAACGTCTTGAAGTGCGGTAGAACGTGGCCGGACCCGTAGATGCTGATCGCGATCACCGCGGCGAAACCCGCGGCCGCAACCCCCACCCACAGCCGGAAGAGCAGCAGCCCGATGGTGCCGCAGACCACGGCGCAGATCACGATGGTGGCCGTCAGCGGCACGTTCAGCAGGCCGCCGTATTGGGCGGCCAGCCAGGCCCCCACGCCCGTGAGGGCCAGCGTGACGACGGGCTTGGCCAGCTTCGCCCCGAGCGTGCTGACCAGAACGCCCAGCACGAGCAGGGATGCAATGACCAGATCGCCGCCGGGCAGCGTGCCGGTCGGCACGTGCTGCCGAATGAACTGGAAGGCCGGGGTAACGAGATCAATGATCTGTTCGATCATGGCAGTGTCTCCCACCAGGGATTCGAGCGGTGCCGAGCGTTATTTCGGCTCCGCGCGTCCGGTGGGCCGCGAAGACCCATCCGTGGCCGCTCGGGGAGAGGGTGAGGTGACCTCAAGCCCGCGCCCTGCCCCCGCCATCGGGGCATCCGGCCCCTTGTCCGTATTATACCCCCGCTCAGGCGGGTGTGGTGAACTGATGCGGATGTGTGGAAATGTCGATGGTGTGGCGATCCGCATCCACCCGCCCGGACCGGCGGTAGTTTTCGCGAAGAATCGCGATTTTCTGGGCTATGGTGTTCTCCTCCAGCTCTTCGCCGGGGGCCGATCCCCAGACGATCGTCCCCCCCGCCCGGTCGGTTGCCAGTCGAATGTGTGCCTCTTCGCGGTCCACACGCCCGCCATAGTTGTGGACCAGCACGCCGGTGATCTGCCCGGCAAAGGGCTCTGAGGCAAGTCGCGAGGCGACGGCCATTCCGGCGGCCAGGTCAGGGGCGTGCCATTTCTCACCGGCCGGCGGCGGCGCTGCAGCCACCCCCTGAATCAGCATGAGGCCGCCATCCTGCGCGTAGGTTCCGGGCAGGCGGACCTGGTCCTGCGAAACCAGGTACAGCAGCCCGTTGTACTGGACCAGCGCGCTCGGCCGACGATAGTCGCAGTGGACCACCACCCGTCCGTCCGCATATTTCTGCACGCTTTCCACCTTCCGGACCCATGGATTGGCCTCCACGATCCGGCTGATACTGCGGCAAAGGGTGTTTTCGCTCCAGGAGGTCTGCAGGACGGCCTGCAGGTCGGCGAGAATGTCTTCCTCCACGCCAGGCGTGGCCCCGACGATCTGGATCACCGGGGGTTGCTGGAATCGCGGGTGGCCCACCGCGTACCGTTCGAGACGATACAGGCCCAGCCCACCGCCGATCACAACGGTCAGTCCCGCCACGCTCAGCGCGGTCCACCGAAGGGCGCGCCGGCGGGCTTCCTCCGACACGCGCAGCCATGCCGGCGTCTGCCACGGCTGCTTCGTTTTGGCTTTTTTCTTCTTCCGCCTCGACATGGGTCAGACCATTACCCTGAGTGAGACCGCTGCATGGTCAGATCGACGATCCGCTGGCAGAGGTTATCGAAGGACAAGCCGATCCGGGCCGCCGCCTTGGGCACCAGGGAGTGGCTGGTGAACCCGGGGATGGTGTTGATCTCCAGAATGGTCGGCTGGTGCGTGACCTGATCCACCATCCAGTCCACACGGGCGATGTCCCGACAGCCAAGCGCGTTGACCGCGTCGACGCTCAGGGCCTGGACGCTCTCCAGCAGGCGGGCCGGCAGGTCGATGTCGAACAGATACTCCGTGTCATCGTCGATGTACTTGGCCTGGTAGTCGTAGAACTCGCGTTTCGTGCGAATCTGGCACACCGGCAAGGCCGTGCTGCCCAGGACCCCGACCGTCAGCTCGGGGCCCTCCACAAACTCCTCGATCAGCGCTTCGCCGTGCTTGCCCACGACCTGCTCCACGGCCTGGCGAAGGCCGCCCGCGTGGCGGACGATGTGCGTGTCCACGCTGCTTCCGGAGCTGACGGGCTTGACCACGGCCGGCGTGCGCCAGCGCGAGACGACCTGGTGAATGCGGGCCGGAGTGGCCACGTCGAACGTCGGCGTCGGCAGATCATGCTCCAGCAGGCGGAGCTTGGTGGCCACCTTGTTCATGGCCAGGGCGGAGGCGGTGGAACCGGATCCACAGAACACGATCCCGCGTTCCTCGAGAATTCGCTGGATGGTGCCGTCCTCGCCGAAGGTGCCGTGCAGGGCGATGAAGACCATGTCGGCCGGTACGTCCAGGGCCGACAGGTCGTCCGGGCCGATGTCGTGCAGACTGACGCGATGGCCCCGTGCCCGCAGCGCTTCATGGACGGCCTGCCCGCTGGCCAGGCTCACCTCCCGCTCGTCGCTGGGGCCGCCGGACAGCACGGTAATGTTCAGTGTGGTCACGCCGCCCGCAGGCGTCGCAGCCGGAGGTCTCGTTTCCAATTGCACGGAGGTTTTCATCCTGTCGACACTCCCTTGTCATACGGGGCAGGTTTGCCGGTCCGGCTCCCAGATTTCGATCTCAGTTTCGAGCTGGATGCCGAACTTCTCGCGGACCGTGCAGCGAATCTCCTCCACGAGCCGCAAAACGTCCGTCGCCGTGGCTCCTTCCTCGGCGACAATGAAATTCGCGTGCCGTTCCGACACGCGGGCCCGACCGACCGACCGGCCCTTCAGGCCCGCCCGGTCAATCAGGCGACCGGCCATCTCACCCGGCGGGTTCCGGAAAATGCAGCCGGCGCTGTGGGCCGCCAGCGGCTGCGATTCCTTCTTCGCCCGCCAGTACTCCTGGAAACGGGCCCGCAGCGCGTCCGGGTCTTCGGCCGTCAACTGAAACCGCGCCGAAACCACGATGGCCCCCCCCAGACCGCTGTGGCGGTAGCCGAAACCAAGCCGCTCGTGCGGCCAGGTCTCAACCTGTCCCGACGGCAGCACCACGCGGGCCTCGATCACACTGGACTGGATCTCGCCGTACCGGCCGCCGGCATTCATGCGGACGGCACCGCCCACCGTTCCCGGTATGCCCGCCAGGCCCTCCAGCCCGGCCAGGCCCCGCCCCACGCAGTCCTTCACGAACCGCGTCAAGTCGGCCCCGGCGCCGGCGGCGGCAACCGTGCCGTCAAATTCGACGGCCGTGAACGAGGGTTCCGTCAATCGAACCACGATTCCGTCCACGCCGGCGTCGCAAACCAGCAGGTTTGCGCCGCCCCCGAGAACGCGCAGCGGGATGTTCCGCTCCGACGCACGCCGGACCAGGTCGCTCAGATGAGCTTCGTCGCGCGGATGGACCACGCATGCAGCCGCCCCGCCCAGCCCGAACCAGGTCAGGTCGGCCAGCGACACGTTGGTCTCAATGCGCCCGTCCGATGCGTTCAACCAGTCCATCCGCCACTTTCCACACGTCACCGGCGCCCATGGTCAGCACCAGGTCGCCCGCGATGACGTGACTTTCCAGGTGGTCCGTGACCTGTTCCAGGCCCGGGATGTGCCGGGCGTCCTTTCCGTGCGAGTGAATCTTCGCCACCAGGTCGGCCGAGTTCACGGCCGCCCGATCCTGCTCGGAATCCCGTGCCGCGTAGATGTCCGGCACCAGGATGATGTCCGCGTCGCAGAACGATTCGGCGAAGGTGTCGATGAGTATGCGCGTCCGCGAGTACTGATGCGGCTGAAAGACCACCCAGGTCCGCTTCGGGTTGTACCGGTCGCGGACGGCCCGGATCGTCGCGCGGATTTCCGTCGGGTGGTGGGCGTAGTCGTCCACCACCGTCACGCCGCGACCCTGCCCGCGCAACGTCATCCGCCGCAGCACGCCTTCGTACGTCTCCAGCGCAGCCGCAATCGCCGGCGTATCCGCGCCGCTTCGCACCGCCAGCGCTATCGCCGCCAGCGCATTCGTGACATTGTGCAGCCCGGCCAGTGACAGCTTTGCGTGCATGACCAGGCGATCGCGGTGCAGCACGTCAAACTCGTACCGGCCTTCGCTGCAGGTCAGGTGGCACGCGTGCCACGTGGCCCCGTCCCCCAGGCCGAACGTCTCGATCGGCGCCTCGATGTCCTGCGTGGCCCGGCGGGTGGCTTCGTCGGCATGAGGTATGACGACCAGCCCGTCCGGGGGCACGTTGGTGCAGAACGCGTTGAAAGCCCCGATCAGGTCATCCATGTCCCGGTAGTAGTCCAGGTGATCGGCCTCGATGTTCAGCACGGCCGCCAGGTTCGGGCAGAAGTGCAGGAAGGACCGCCGGTATTCACAGGCCTCCACGATCAGGTGCGGACCCGATCCCAGCCCTGATCGACCGCCCAACTGACGTGAATCCGCCCCCACGATGAAGGACGGATCCAGCCCCGCCTGGCGGAAGATGTGCGCGGTCATTCCGGTGGTGGTGCTCTTGCCGTGCGTGCCGGCGAGGGCCACGCCGGTTCGCGTCGCCATCAGCTCGCCCAGCAGGCGTGCATACGAAATGGTGGCAATCGACAGCTCTCGGGCCCGGATCAATTCGGGATTGTTCGCCGGAATGGCCGCACTGAAGATCACCAGCTCGATGTCCGGCGTGATGTTCTGGGCCGCGTGTCCGGTCTGCACGGTGACGCCCGACGCGGCCAGCAGGCGCAGGTCCTCCGGCGTGTTCATGTCAGAGCCGCTGACCTTCGCGCCAAGCCGATGCAGCAGAGCCGCCGCCCCCTGCATCCCACAGCCGCCGATGCCGATGAAGTGGACGCGCCGTCTGCAGAACGGGTCACGAGGGGTGAGGACCGATTGTGGGCTGACGCCTTCCGTGCGCATTCCAATGAACCTCGAACGACGAGAAACCCCGGTTACAGTCCGACACAAGCGCGCTGGGGCAGAGGACACACGGACGGCCCGAGCGCAGAACCTGCTGTTCTCTGTATCGGGTCGCCCAATCCAATTCCTTAACCACGCGAGCCGGTGACCGCGCCCGTTTCCTGCGCCAGACCCAGAACCTCCTCGGCAACCACCTCCGCCGCGTCCGGTCGACCAAGACGCCGCGCCGCCTCAGCCATGCGGACCAACGCAGGAGCGTCCCCCATCAATTGTAGCAGCTCCCGACCCAATGCGGCAGCGTTTTCTCGGGCGTTCGCCCGATCTCGCACCAGACACGCCGCGCCTCGCTGCGTCAACACGCACGCGTTCGCCTCCTGGTGGCGGTCCCGATGGTGCGGGTAGGGCATGAGCACCGCCGGTCGACCCAGCGCTGTGATTTCCGCCAGACTGGACGCGCCCGCTCGCGCCACCACGAGGTCGGCCGCGGCGACGGCCTCCGCCATACGGTCCGTGAACGCCAGCACCTTCGCCACGAGCGAATGCCCCGAATAGGCGGCGACCACGCCTTCGTAGTCCGCCGTACCGGTAATATGCAGAATCTGCCAATCCGCCCGCATCGCCAGCTCGTCGCGCAGGGCCACCACGGCCTCATTGATGGTCCGGGCTCCCAGCGACGCACCCGTTACCAGCAGCGTCTTCCGCTCCGGTTCCAGGCCGAAGACCGCGATTCCGGCCGCCCGCTCCGCGCGGCGAAAGTCCACACGAACCGGGCATCCGGTGACGCGAACATGCCGGTGCCCCCCAAACCACCGGAGTGATTCGTCCCACTGAACGAATACCGCGTCCGTTCGTGAGGCGAGGTACCGTTTCGCACGTCCGGTAACCACGTCGGTTTTGAGCAACGCCGTTGGGATGCCCGCCCGGTGGGCCTCCACCACGGGCGGACCGCTCGCAAAACCGCCCGTTCCCAGCACCATGGCCGGGCGGTGTTCCTGAAAGGCTCGGCGGCAGGCCCGGCGAGCGGCGATCCACGCTGCCATGAAGGACGGGTAAGTCCAGGGCTTGCCAATCCGCAGGGCCTGCACGTCTTGCGGTATCACTTCAAAACCGGTTGATTCGAGAATCCGCCGGTCGATCGGTCGGTGCGTGCAGTGGAAGGCAATCCGGCTGCGCGGCAGTCGCTCTCGGATCGCGAACGCGACGGCCAGCGGCGGATAGAGATGGCCGCCGGTTCCGCCTCCGGCAAAAACGAACAGGGGTGTTTCATTCATGGATCGTACAGCCCCCTGGCCAACGCGGGGATCGCCCGGGAGCTCCTCAGGACGCTGAGGCGGGCCAGGCGGCCTCCTGTGCCTCGTTCTCTGCGGGGAATTCGCCGGGGCGCCCGGACGCCGCCACGGCGGCAAGCAACCCGATCGCCGCTCCCAGGAAAACCACGCCGGACCCGCCGGCCGAAACCAGGGGCAGCGCGATTCCCTTTGTGGGGACGCACACCGTGACCACGGCAATGTTCATGGCGGCCTGCAGACTGACCACCAGCGTGACGCCCAGGGCGATCATCCGCTGAAACGCGTTGGGGGCATGCCACAGGGACCGGAAGCCCAGATACAGCAAGGCAGCGAACAACAGGATGATCGCCGTCGCTCCCAGCACGCCGGCCTCTTCGCCGATGACGCTGAAGATGAAGTCCGTTCGGGCCTCCGGCAGATAGCCGTACTTCTGGACTCCGGCGCCCAGCCCGCGTCCGGTCCAGCCCCCCGATGCGATGGTGATGAGCGACTGGATTGGGTGATAGCCGCTCCCGTACGGGTCTTCCCAGATGTTTCGAAACGCCAGCACGCGTTCCAGTCGGTACGGCTGAGACACGACCAACTGCACCATCGCGGCCAGGCCCGGAATGGATACCAGCACCAGGTGATACACGCGGCAGCCGCCGACCAGCATCATC
>CAZBFW010000093.1:9628-10216 GCA_964491135.1 uncultured Phycisphaeraceae bacterium
TGTTCGTCGTCATCCCGTTAAGGCCACCGCAAGCAAACCGCCCACGGCGGCCAGCAACGCGGCCGTGCCGAAGTCTTCCCGCCCCACCAGCCCGGCAACCACCGCCACAACCAGTGAGCAGGGCAGCAGACCGCGCCAGAACGACCGGATGCTGGACTGCGGTCGCGACAGCAAAACGGCCAGTCCGATCACCAGCGACAGCTTCGCCAGTTCGGAGGGCTGAAAGCGCAACCCCAGTGAGGCCGGCCCCAGCGTGATCCAGCGACGAGCCCCATTCACCTCGGTGCCGATCCCGGGGAAGAGAACGGCCACCAGGGCAGCCACGGTGATGCCCAGAAGAACGAGGGCCAGAACATTCCAAGTCCGCCGGCTCCAGAGCAGCGCATACCGACCCAGGTGCGTCGAGAGCAGGATGGTCAGGAACCCGGCGATCACGAAGACCGCCTGCCGGCTGAACGCCGATCGCCAGAACCCCGTCGCGAACAACGATCGGTTCACGGTGGCGCTGGCAGACGCGATCATGATCACGCCGACGGTCAGCCCCGCCGCGCATGCCGCGAGGCTCGCCGGGCTGGTTGCCTGGGCCCG
>CAZBFW010000094.1:0-10212 GCA_964491135.1 uncultured Phycisphaeraceae bacterium
CACCCTATCCTACACTCTTTCCCTACACGACGCTCTTCCGATCTTTCTGAACGGTGAAACCGCACTCCGCAGCCCCCCCGGTACTGAGAAGCCCGGATGAGGTGCCCTCACGTGTTCCAGGCGAGCGTGGCACGGTATTTGTAGGGCGTTGTGGTGGCACGTATGGGCCCGGCGGTGTTGCCTTGACAGCCCCGGGGCGGCTCGCTAGGTTGACGGCTTCAATTGGATTTGGAAAGGTTGGCCATGCTTGTCCGGATGGACCTGGCGCGAATCATCATCGTTGAGACAGGTGATTCGCAGGTCATCATTCTGAAGGAGCGAGACGGCGAACGGCATTTCCCGATCCTGATCGGCATCAACGAGGCGTTGGCGATCGATCGCCGCCTGAAAGGGCTCAAGACGCCGCGCCCGTTGACGCACGACCTGATGGCGTCCATCATCACCGAACTCGGTGCCGAATTGGAAAAGATCGTGATCAATGACCTGCGGGATCACACCTTCTTTGCCCAACTGATGGTGCGCACCAACGGGAAGGTCGTTGAGATTGACTCCCGGCCGTCCGACGCCATCGCCCTGGGGGCGGCGACGGGCACGCCGATTTACGTCGATGATCGCGTCCTGCGAGAAGTCTGGTCCGAGACCGAAGAGAACGAACCCTGACGGACTTGCGCCACCGCGCAGGAAAAGAGCCATGGACACGACGATCGAAACGTCGCTTGCGGAGGAAGTGGGCCTGTTCGCCTCGCGGATCACGGATGCGTTTTCCGCGGAGCTGGCTCAGGCTCGGCAAGGTTGGGTGGTGCGCGCCCCCGGTCGTCTGGACGTGATGGGCGGCATCGCCGAATACAGCGGCTCCATCACGCTGACCGTCACCACCGCCGGCGCCGTGTTTGCCGCCTCTGCCGCCCGCAACGATCAGCGAATCGTCGTGGACGCCCTCGAAGGCAGCGGCAACGGACACGACGTGCGGACCGAATGGCCGCTGGAACTGTTCTATGCCGGCCTCAACGAGTTGGCCGATGCGGACACGCTCGCCAAGCGAATCGAGAAGTTCGACGTTGCCTGGGCCTATCCCGCGGCCGTGGCCCTGCACGGCATGCTGCGGCACGGCATCGCGCCGCATCTGGGCGGCGGATTGACCCTGGTCTTCCACTCCAGCCTGCCGCCCTCCGTCGGCGTCGGCAGCGAATCTGCCGTTCACGCCGCCACCGTTGCGGCCGCCGCGGCGGCGATGAACGTCAACACCGAGCCCGCTCGCGTCGCCACCATGTGTCGCAGTCTCCGCTTGCGATGCCCCGGCGACTCGGGCGGCGCCAGCGGCGTCAACTGCATGTTGCTGGGAGAGCCCGGCACGTTGCTTCAGATGCGCATGCAGCCGCAAGAGCAGATCAGCCACCTGCGCCTGCCCCGCGGGCTGACCATCATCGGAGTGGAATCCGGCTACCGACACCCCGCCGCACAGCGCAAGTACGTGGACGCCCGGGTGGCCACCTTCATGGGCCAGGCATTCGTGGAACAGGCGATGCGCGGGTCTGCCCAGACCGGCGGCGGATGGAACGGTTTCCTTGCCCAGATCACGGTCAGCGACTACGTCAGCCGGTTCCGCGACCGAATCCCCACCAAGATCAAGGGGCAGGCGTTCCTCCAGCGATTCCAGGACACCGGCTGTCCGCATGCGCGGGTCAACCCGGCCACCATCTACAAAATCCGCTCGCGCACGGAGCACCATATTTACGAGAACGACCGCGCCCACCAGTTCGTCGAGCGCCTGTCTCGAGTGGCCCGCACCGGAGAACGCTCCGCCCTCGTCGAAGCGGGCGAACTCATGTACGCATCACACTGGAGCTACGGACAGCGCTGCGGCCTGGGCACGGTCGCCACGGACGTGCTGGTCACTCGGTTGCGGCAGCGCGGCCCGGCCGACGGTGTGTACGGAGCGCGCGTGTCCGGGCACGGCTGCGGAGGCGTTGTCGTCGCGCTCATCGATGACACGGATCGCGCCCGCGCTGCGGTGGCCTCCGTCGCAGACGCCTATCAGGCCGAGACCGGCAACAGTGCCTGCCTGATCGAAGCCGCGTCGCCGGGCGTGTTCATCACCAAGCCACGGCCCTTCTCCATGGCCTGATGGGTTTTCCCGGGCAAAGAAACGAAGCCGGACTCCGCACACGGCGGTGCTTGCTGTGCACCCAAGCTGCGACAATGACCCGACCTGACCTCGCCGCCACCGGACCTGTAACGCCATGAGGAAACCACCCGCAGTCATCTTCGATCTGGACGGCACGCTGGTCGACACGCTGGACGACATCACGGCCGGCCTGAACGTGGCCGTCGCCGGCATCGGGATGCCGCCCCTGGACCCGCCGCGCGTGCGCCGGATGGTCGGCGAAGGACTGCCCGTCCTCATGCAGCGTGCAACCGGCATCACAAACGAGCAGGAACTGAAACGTCTGGTCGAGGCGTTCCGCGACCACTACCTCGCCCACCTGCTGGACCGATCCCGGCTCTACCCGGGAATGACCGAGACGCTGGATCGGCTGGCGAACGCCGGCTGCCCGCTGGCCGTGCTGTCCAACAAGCCGCACGACGCCACGGAGCGAATCTGCGCCGCCCTGCTGAATGCGTGGCCCTTCGTCGCCATCCTGGGCGCCGACGCCGGGCATCCCAAGAAGCCCGACCCGCAGGGCGCGCTGTCGCTGGCGAACCGCCTGGATCGGGCGCCGGCTGACGTGTACTTCGTCGGCGACTCGGGCGTCGACATGCAGACGGCCACCGCCGCCGGGATGATTCCGCTGGGCGTCACCTGGGGCTTCCGCGAAGTGGAGGAACTCCGCCTTGCGGGTGCCCGCGCCATTGTGCATCGGCCGGAGCAAATCGCGCCGATGATCCTCGACAGCCGGGAATAAGGGGTGCTCGCCCCTGCGCTCGAGCGGGGCGCGCCCCTGGTTCGCTCGAAGATTCCCCCCGGCTTCGGGCCGATTGCTGCCGCCTTTCGGGAACCTGGTACAATCATCAGGATCGGCTGCGCGGCCGAGGGTCCGCCAATCACGAAGGAGTATTGACCATGTCCGAGCACGACCCGACGTACCCGCCGGCGTCCAGGGAACTTCGGGACAGGCGCAAACGCCTGGCCCCCAACGCCGCCGAGGCTTTCAAGGCGTTCAGCCAGAGTGTGTTCGCCGACGGCGCTCTCCCCGCGAAGACGAAGCAGTTGATCGCCGTGGCCGTCGCACACGTGACCCAATGCCCGTACTGCATTCGCGGGCATACCCAGTCGGCCTTGCAGCACGGCGGTACGGCCGAAGAGATCATGGAAGCCATCTGGGTCGCCGCCGAGATGCGGGCCGGCGGGGCCTTTGCCCATTCGCTTCTCGCCCTGGATACGATCGCCCACGTCGAGAGCAGGACGCAGCGACAGCCTTCCGCGGACCCACCGCACCAAGGACCCGACGGAGGCATGGAACAATGATTCAACTGAAACGGGCGTATGACGAGCCGTCGCCGGCCGATGGTGAGCGAATCCTGGTGGACCGCCTGTGGCCGCGAGGCCTGACCAAAGCTCGTGCGGCGCTGGAGCTCTGGCTCAAGGAGGTGGCCCCGAGCCCGGAGCTGCGCAAGTGGTATGCACACGATCCGGCGAAATGGAGGGAGTTCGAGCAACGATACTGGAAGGAACTGCGGACCAAGCGGGAGATCGTCGACCTGCTGCGCAGCAAGGCGAAAAAGGCCACCGTCACACTGGTATTTGCCGCACGCGATGAAGAACACAATTCCGCCGTTGCGTTGAAGACGTTTCTGGAGAAACAGTGAAGCGGCGTCGTCTGTGTCGGCCCCGGACACCGCCACGACCGGCGATCCTCGCTCCGGCCCTGCCAATCGGCGACGAAGCTCCTTCATCGACTGGCCCGCTGGCCGTGCTGTCCAACAAGCCGCACGACGCCACGGAGCGAATCTGCGCCGCCCTGCTGAATGCGTGGCCCTTCGTCGCCATCCTGGGCGCCGACGCCGGGCATCCCAAGAAGCCCGACCCGCAGGGCGCGCTGTCGCTGGCGAACCGCCTGGATCGGGCGCCGTCCGACGTGTGCTTCGTCGGCGACTCCGGCGTCGACATGCAGACGGCCACCGCCGCCGGGATGATTCCGCTGGGCGTCTCCTGGGAATTCCGCGACATGGAGGAACTCCGCCTCACCGGCGTGCAGGCCCTCGCCGACCGCCCGGAACAAGTCGCCCCGATCATCCTTGACGCATGAAAGGGTCCGCGCCCGCCTTGCCGGAGGCGCACCCTCCCCGAAAGGGCAGAAAGATCAACCCGTACGATTCGCGGGCTGCAATCACTTGAACCAGAAGAAGCCGGCGTCTGCGTTGCATTCCGTCGGGGCTTGAACGGTTGCGGTTTTTGCGGCCCCGCTCGAAGGCGTCGGTTCAAAGGGGCACCCGCACTCGGGGCAGCGCGGTTCGGACAATCCTCGCAGGTTGTATCCGCAACGAATGCAGTGGCCGGCAGGCACGAACCACTCGGCCCGCACCTTGCGCGCGATGGCGAGCAGCAGGCGCAAGACGCCGAAGAGAACGATTGCCGTGAGCAGCGAGTGAACGAACAGACGTCCGTGTGGGATGGTGATCCAGCCGCGCACTCGTCCCCCATGCTGTGACCCAGGAGCGCTGCAACGAGCCACGGCCACGAAATCGGGGCCGGTGGCGACCAGCAGATCGCCGTGCATCCCGTTGAGTCCGCCCCAGAACCGGTCCCAGAATCCATCGCATCGCACGATTTGCCCTGGAGTTTGCATGGTCTGCCAGGTTCGGGGGGAGCACTTCCCAATCCCTGGGCTGAGGGGAAACCGGGCGTCCTGATATACCAAGGTGGGTCCGCCCTGTCCCAGTCCCCACAAGATCACGCTGATCAACACCGGCAGCACGGCCAGCACGCCGATGCCGAGCGTCGCCGGTGAGCAACCCAGTCGCTTCCTTGTCCAGACCCCGAGCCTCATTGCCGCGTATCCTCGTGCCCAGCATGCGTTCGCCACGGCCCTGCAGATAAGACGTCGTTCGATGATCGGCAGAATGCCTCGTTCAAGACGCGATTCTACCGCGTTTAGCATGGGTGGGGAATGCCGGCCGCGTATGCGTGCCCGCGTCCTTCGGAATCCGTGTGGCTGGGCAATCGGATAGAGAGCCGGGCGGTCCGCGGGCGCGCACCCTTCGAGGAGGGACGTTACGGCGTCTCCCACACGTGCAGCAGAAGCAGCAGCGACACCGTGCCGTCGATGATGGACTCGTTCGTGGAGAAATCGAAGTAGCTGTCGTGATACACGCCGACGTCCGACTGAAAGCGGGCCAGGGGGTCCTCGCCGAAATCCGCGAACTTCAGCCCGTCGTTGATGTCCTTGTACACCGGGCCGTCCACCAGTCCGCCCACGGGCAGGTGGTTCTTCAGCTTGTGGAACAGATGGTGCGGCCGGCTGGCCGAGCCCTCCGGCGGCACGCCGATCACAAACGACACGCCCCACGGATTGCGGCCGAAAATCCAGTCCCGCGCCTCCGTAGCCAGCGCTCGATACCGGCGATCGTCGGTCATCTGCTCATACAGAACGGCCTGTGTGGCAAACGCAACCACGTCGTTCGTGGAGCACCAGACCAGCGGCGTGCCCAGACGATACGGGTTCTTCTCGGCCTGCTCACGCACGCGCTCCAGCCCGGCCCGGTACGCACCCGCCAGGAATTGGCGCGCCTCGGCGTCGACGTGCGGATACAGCCGCCAATGCGCGAGGTTTACGTACGGGAAAAACTCGTAATGCCCGTGCCGCGCCTTGCCCATCCACCGGCTTTCGCCGGCCTGCCGGGCGTACTCGACGGCCTGGGCGAGGAACTCCGGGTCGCGCGTTTTCAGATACAGCTCCGTCGCGGCCCATTCCATGTCGTCGTGCCACGTGCTCTCGCCATAGTAATGGGGGGCTTTCACCGGCACGGACATCGCGCAGCCGGGCCGGGCCTGACCCAGGCGGTAGAGCGACCGTGCGGTCTCGACATCACCCGCCAGAACCATGGCCGCCGCGCACCGGCCGGCCAGGCTCGCCAGCCCGGTGGAGGCGTTCTGGTATTTCGGGCCGTCCGGCTTGCCGGTCGCCGGCCAGGCGGCGCGCGGTCCGCCGGGTCCGTGGCCGTAGTCGGTTTCGTCCTCATGCCAGAGCCGCTCGGGCGGGCCGTGGTCGCGGTCGTCGGCCACCTGGACGTAGAGGGTGTTCGGGTCCGGGTGGACCTTTCGCAGAAACGCGGCGCCGTACAGCCCCTCCTCCCTCGCATCAGCCAGCAGCAGGGCGCCCACGCAGTATGACGTGGTGATGATGTGCTTGATGCGATCGGCAGCGTCGTGCCAGCCGCCGGTCAGATCGACCTTTTGGCCCGCGTGTGCGTCGATCGCATCCTGCTGATGGCACTTCCGGCCGGTTACGGGGTTCTCGCCGCAGCGCTGGAGCCGCATGAACTCCAGCAGCTTGGCCGGCACGTCGCGGTATGCGTCGGCGCCGATCCGGAACGACGGGGAGTCCGTCTCGGCGAATCGCACGCGGTACGTGCCGGCGGCCTGCACGGCCGAGAAATCCAGGCGATAGTTGTGGGCGAACGGTCCCCACGCGCCGCAGTCCGGACCGATGTCCGCGGAGAAGTCACCCACGGAAAACCGGCCCCCCAGCGGCCGGCCGCTGGAGAGGATGGCGATCTTGGCGTCGTCCGGCAGGTAGCCGACGCGGTTGATGCGAATCCACGGTCCGGCCTGCGCCGGCTGCGACGCCGGCGGCTCCGCCATGACAGCCGCAAATGTTCCCATGAATGCCAGCATTGCGGTGAAGAAGGTGGGACGCATAGGGAAGACCCTCCGTGACGCGGATGCATTACCCGCACGGATCATACGGCGATTGGGAAGCTGGGCAAGGTCAGCACCTGTCACAGCATCGTGGCGAGGAGGGGCTATCCGGTTGGCTTGGCCGGGTCTATAATCCGCCCCGGCGCGGGTTGCGCGTCGGGCAGCCCACCAGCCAGGCAAGTCTGAGGTTTGACGGTGAGGGTCACAGGAATGGCCGGTACAGGTAGAGGTACGCGCGTGCTGGCGGCCGGGATCGGCATCGCGCTGATGGTCATCGCGGTCTGTTCGGTGTTTCTGGTGGACTGGGCTCCCGAGCCGGAAGTCAAGCCGCCGCCGATCCGTCCTCTGAAGACGGTGGTGATCGGCACGGCCTACGCGACGGTCCCGCGGGAATACCCGGGGCGGGTGCGGCCGTCGGAGGAGGTCAAACTGGCCTTCCAGGTTGCCGGCCAGGTTACCGAGTTCCCGGTTCGGAAAGCCCAGCAAGTCGAGAAGGACGAGCTTCTGGCCCGCCTCGACCCGCGGGACTACGCCAACGCCCTGCAGGCGGCAAAAGGTCGGCTGGAGCGGGCGCAAGGTGAGTTGTCGCGGTTGGAACGGCTCTACAAGTCGGGCAATGCCGCCGAGCAGGAGATGATAGACGCCCGGGCGGCGTTCGAGGTGGCGGAGGCGGAAGCCAAAACAGCACAGAAAGCCCTCGATGACACGAGCCTTCGGGCGCCGTTCTCAGGCATGATTGCCGACACGTACGTGAAGAATTTCGAGAACGTCACCGCGCTGCAACCGATCCTGAGCCTGCAGGATGTCTCCCAGATCGAGATCGAAGTGAACGTACCTGAGGAACGCGTGGCCCGGGCCCAACGGGATTCGGAACAGCGGTTGCCCGTGGTCGTCACGTTTGCCTACCCCAACCTCCGCGGTCGCCAGTTCGAAGGACGACTCAAGGAATTCGGCACGGACGCGGATCCCAGCACCCAGACGTACCTGGCGACGTTCGTCATGTCCCCGCCTGAGGACGCCGTGATCCTCCCCGGAATGACGGCAACCGTTGTGGAGCATCCCCCGGTGGAGACGGGCCAGGAGCCCGCAGGCTACGCCGTTCCCCTGAATGCCGTGCCGGTGGATGGGCAGGGCCAGTACTTCGTCTGGCGGGTGCAGTCGCAGCCGGACGGAACCGCCACCGTGCATCGCGTGAACGTGGAAGTCGGCGAGATGACGGCTGACACGATCTTCATCATGGGTGACCTGCAGAAAGACGCGCGGATCGCGGCGGCGGGCGTGCACTCGCTCCAGGAAGGACAGATTGTCCGACTCCTGAACCCGGCGGAGGAGGGCGGCGCATCATGAACATTGCCGAGGCTTCCATCCGCTACAAGACGATCACGGTGGTCATGATCTTCATGCTGCTGGGCGGAGGGTTCCTCGCCTACGAGCGCCTCAGCCGTCTGGAAGACCCGGAGTTCACCATCAAGGAGGCCCAGATCATCACCCTGTATCCCGGCGCCACGGCCCGGGAGGTGGCCGAGGAGGTGACGGACGAGATCGAGACAGCGGTCCAGCAGATGGGGCAACTGGAGAAGGTCACCAGCATATCCGAAGCCGGCCGCTCCACCATTCGTGTGGAGATGAAGGACAAGTACGACAAACAAACCCTGCCGCAGGTCTGGGATGAGCTGCGGCGCAAGGTGTCCGACGTACAGGGAGACCTGCCCCCCGGCGTGCAGCCGTCGGTCGTCTTTGACGATTTCGGCGACGTGTACGGCGTGTTCTACGCGGTCTACGGCGACGGCTACTCGTACGCGGAGATCAGAGACTACGTCGACATTCTGCGGCGCGAGCTCCTGCTCTGCGACGACGTGGGCAAGATCTCACTGTACGGCGTGCAGCCGGAGCAGGTGCTCGTGGAGATCTCCCGGACCCGGGCCGCCCAGCTCGGTATCGCACCGTCGGCGATCTATGCGTCGCTGTCCGGGCAGAACCTTGTTGCCCCGGCGGGCCGGGTCCGCGTGGACGACTCGTACACGCGCATCCAGCCGACCGGTGAATTCACCTCGGTGGATGACATCGGCGATCTGCTCATCCTTCAGGACGACGCCACGGCGACCAAGCTCTTCCTCCGGGACGTAGCTACCATCCGGCGGGATTACGCGGACCCGCCCACGACACTGATGCGCTTCGGCGGCCGGCCGGCCATCGGGCTGGCCATCTCCACGGTGCAGGGCGGAAACGTGATCACCATGGGCAGGTCTCTGGATCAACGGCTCCGCGAACTCGCCGCCCAGACTCCCATCGGGATGGAAATCGGCGTCATCGCCCATCAGGCCGACGCGGTGAACACCGCGGTGAGCGGCTTCGTGGTCAGCCTGGCAGAGGCTATCGCCATCGTCATCGGCGTGCTCATGCTGACCATGGGACTGCGCAGCGGCATCTTGATCGGGCTTATCCTGCTTCTGACCGTGCTCGCCACCTTCATCCTGATGCAGCTCACAGGGGTCATGCTCGAGCGGATCAGCCTGGGCGCCCTGATCATCGCCCTGGGCATGCTCGTCGATAACGCCATTGTGGTGGTAGAGGGCATACAGGTGAACCTGCAGCGCGGCATGGGCCGCGTCGAGGCGGCGTCCCGGATCGTGCAGCAAACCGTGTGGCCGCTGTTCGGAGCCACCGTGGTGGCCGTGCTGGCCTTTGCAGGCATCGGCGTGTCGCAGGATTCCACGGGCGAGTATTGCCGGTCTCTCTTCCTGGTCATTCTGTACTCGCTCATGATGAGTTGGGTGCTGGCCATCACGGTGACGCCGCTACTGGGAACCATGATGCTCAAGAGCGGCAGCGCCGTCGATGCCGGTCGCGATCCCTACGGCGGCCTGCTGTTCCGCGGCTATCGCGCGTTCCTGGACGCCTGCCTCCACGGGCGGTACGCCACGATCTTCGTGCTCGCGGTGCTGCTCGGGCTGTCCGTCTACGCGTTCGGCTTCGTCCGGAACAGTTTCTTCCCGGACTCGACCCGGCCGCAGTTCCTGGTTCACTACTGGCTGCCCCAGGGCACACACATCCGCCGAACGGAGGCGGACGTCCGCAAGATCGAGGAACACCTGCGGACCCTGGAAGGCGTGACCGACGTGTCCAGCTTCATCGGGCAGGGCGCGCTACGCTTCCTGCTGACCTACACTCCGGAAGAAGCGAATAACGCGTACGGCCTGCTGCTGGTCAGCGTGGAGGACTATCACAAGATTGTCGACCTGATGCCCCAGGTGGATGACTACGTCGCTGAGAACTATCCCGACGCCCAGGGTTTCTGCCGGCGGTTCAGATCGGAAGAGCGTCGTGTAGGGAAAGAGTGTAGGATAGGGTGT
>CAZBFW010000095.1:0-10190 GCA_964491135.1 uncultured Phycisphaeraceae bacterium
CTGCTCCGCGCCGGTGGCCGGCCGGACGAGGATTTTCTGTGCCTGGTGCGGCAGCTGCAGACGACGGACGACGGATCGGGGAGGAGGTCGTGATGACGACTCGACCGGGCGTATCGATCATCATCCCGTGCCATAACGCGGCCGGCTTCCTCACCGAGACGTTGCGCAGCATCCAGGCGCAGACATTCTCGGATTGGGAGGCCGTTTGCGTGGATGACGGATCAACGGACGGCACTGCCGACCTGTTGACGCAGGCGGCCGCGTCAGACCCTCGCATCCGCGTGGTGCGCACCGCGCACGGAGGCGCCGGGGCATCCCGGAATCTGGGGCTGCGCCACGCCGCCGCGGAACGCGTCCTGTTCTTCGACTCGGACGATCTGCTTCACCCGTTCGCACTCGAAATGCTGATGCGGGTCGCGGACACCCGTGGCCCCGGCTGCATGGTCACGGGCGGCTACGAGCTGCTGGACCGCCGGGGGCGCCCGTTGAACATCTTCCGTTTCCCGCGCTCCGGGCGCATGTCGTTGGACGACCAGCTCCAGGGTAACACCACGACTGTCGTCGCCCTGTTTCGCAAGGATTATCTGGGTCCGGACCCGTTCGACACGTCGCTGCCGGCCTGTATCGACGAAGGTCTCTGGCTGCAACTGGCGAGCCGCCATACGGACTGCTGCGTCCTGCCCCGCGCGATTTTCGGTCGTCGGTTGCGTTGCGGCAGCGTCGCCCACCACGTCGACAACCGCTTCGCAGCCGGACGCCGCCTGTACGCCCAATGGCTGCCCAAGGCCCGCGATCCGGAGGCTCTGCAGGACCGCGTACATCGTTTTGCCTTCTTCTGCGGGGCATTAGCCTTTGCCGGCGGGCGCCCCGATGCCCTGGACGCATACCTGTCGGCCCTGCCGCCTTTCCCGATCCGGGACGGCTTCGACACCGCGGCGGCGGGCAGCCTGCTCTGGGCTTTCCTGTTCACCTTCGGGGCCGACGGCCACACCTGGCGAACCCACGCCCGGTCGTGGACGGCCGACATCGAGGCGTGGCTGGAAGCCGGCCCGCTGGAAGAATACGCCGGGCGAATTCTAGACGAGCTTGGCACCGCCGTTGCTGCTGAACATGAACCCGCGCGGCGGGTGCAGGTCCTCGTCACGCAGCGTCCCGGCGCGAGGCGAATTGTCGTCTACGGCCTCGGCATGAATGGCCGAACCTTGCTGGAGCACCTGCGCAGCGGGTTCAGACCGGGAATGCCCGCCGTCGCGGTCGCTGACGATCACGCGGACGAACTGGTGTTCGAGTTGCTCGGGCTTCCTCGCGAAGATCCGCGCCGGTGGCGTCAGTGGCCGGCAAGTACGGTGGTGCTGGTGACGCCGAACGATGCGAGATTGATCGTGGATCGGCTGTTGCGGGCGGGCGGGAAGCCGGGCCAGGATTTCGTGGACGTTTCGGCGGCCGCCTGCCGGCGCGAGCCGGCAACCTGCTGAACGGAGCGTGGAATGAGCCATATGCCGATCATTTCGGTCATCACACCCTGCCGCAACGCGGCCGATACGCTGCCGGCCACCGTGGCCAGCGTCCAAGCCCAGACTCGCTGCGAGTGGGAAATGATCTGCGTGGACGACGGATCGACCGACGATACGCGCAGCCTGCTCGACCGGCTGGGAGCCGCTGATCCACGGATCCGCGTCGTGAGCACGCCCGCGTCCGGCGCCGCCGCGGCTCGCAACGCCGCCTGCCGCCAGGCCCGCGGCCGTTACATCCTCTTTCTCGACGCTGACGATGCGATGCGGGCGGAGGCACTCGACGTTCTGCTCAGAGCGGCATCTCTTGCGGGCCCGCGCACGCTGGTTGCCGCCGGCCACGAGCTGCTGGATCACGCCGGTCAGCCCCTGGGCCGATATCACTTCCCATCCGTGCCGGAGTTCACGCTGGACCTTCTCTTGCGCGGCAACCGTCTGCCGCCGATGACGCTCATCCCGACGGATGAGCTCGCTTCGGACCCGCTCGACGAGAATCAGCAGGCCTGCATCGATTGGGACCTGTGGTGCCGCCTGGCCCACGAGGGGTTCCGTTGTGTCACCGTGCCCCGCGTCCTGTTCGGGTACAGGCTCCGCTACGGCAGCCTCAGCCACCGCACCGACATTCTCTTCGCCGCAGGCCGGCGCATGTTTGAGAAGTGGCGGCCCCACGCCCATCATCCCGACGAGTTGGATGACGTTCCATACCGCTGGGCCTGCGCCTGTGGGGCCCTTGCCCTGGCGTCCGGCGATCCGCACGCGATTGTTCGCTATGTCGAAGGCATGCCACCGGCGGAGCAGACCAGCGACTTCGTCCACGCACTGGCCGCCGCCCTGCACCACGCTTTCGAGTTTGTCCACGGAACCGTCGGCCAGACATGGTCCTCGCACGCCGAAGTGTGGCGGGCGCAGATCGAGTCATGGCTGCGCGGCGGCCCGCTCGCTCGTTTCGCCGACGCGACCCTGGCCTGCCTGGAAGCAATCTGTCCTGACCCGGCCACACGTTTTGAGGCAGTGCGAGAATTCCTTCGCCGGCAATCCGCGGCAAAGTCGATTCTCATTTACGGGCTCGGCACGAACGGCCTGCCCTTGTTAGAGCAGATCCGCTCCGATCCGGCGCTGGGAGACTTGGTGCTGTTCGTCGCGGATGATCACGCGGGAACGCTGACCTTCGAGGCTCTCGGCCTGCCCCGCTCCGATCCACGACGCTGGGAGCGCTGGCCGGAAGACACGGTCGTGGTTGTCACGCCCAACCAGTGCGACGAGATGAAGACGTGCCTGGATCGTATCGGCGGACAGGAAGGCAAAGACTATATCGCCCTGGCCCGCGTGACGGCCGCCGTCGCGGCCGGAGCCTGAGAGGAGCCCGCGCTCGTGAATGCTTGGCCGCTCACCATCACACTTCCGCAGGGCTACACGGTCAGTGGCGTCACCACCTGGGCCGTGACCCTCGCAGAAGCACTCGCCGATACCGGTCGAGAAGTGCGCCTCGTGTTTCACGACCCGCACAATGACTACGAGGAGCTGCGCCTGCCGCCCGAGCTCAACCGACGGAACCCGCAAGTGATCCGCGCTCCCCGCATCACGGACCCGGCCGGATGGCTCAAATGCATCCGCATCTACCGCGATCTGCTACCCACGATCCTGTCGCCGAACCTGATCGCGGAGAGCTACGCGATTGCCGCCACCCTCGCGTCCGTGCACCCGGATGCAGTACGTGTCGTCGGCTGGAACCATACCGACAATCCGTACGACTACGCTTGTCTGTCATACTATGAGCCGATCATCCACAGGTATCTCAGCGTCAGCCGCCGATGTGCCGACCAATTGGCCGATCGCGTGCCGCACCGCGGAGAAGATGTGCTGCACCTGCCGCACGGCGTGCCCGCCGTTGAAGACACCCCGCGAAAGCCGATCCAAGGCCGACCCATCCGCCTGGTCTACGCCGGCCGGCTGGAGCAATCCGGCAAGCGCGTGCTCGACTACGTCGATCTGGCCGGCGAACTGGATCGCCGCGGCGTATCGTTCGATCTGCGCATCATCGGCGACGGACCTCAGGCGGCGGAACTGGCACAGCGGATTGACCGCGCCGTTCCCAGCCTGCGCACACCCGGCGCCCGCGTGAGCCTGGAGCCCCCCCTGCCGTCAGCGGATGACGTACGTGCCGTTTGGTGCTGGGCCGACGCCTATCTGCTGAACTCCACCCGGGAGGGCTTCAGTCTGGCCATGACCGAGGCCATGGCCTGCGGCTGCATCCCCATCGTCAGTCGCGTTCCGAGCGGTGTAGGCGACATCATCCGTGAACCGCAAAACGGCCTGACGTTCCCCGTTGGCGACATCTCTGCCCTCGCCGACCGCATTCAATGGCTCACGCAGCAGACGGATGCCGCACTTCGGGCCATCTCCGTCGAGGCTCGCCGCGCCGTCGAAGCCGCGTGCGGCTACCCGCGATACCTCCGCTCGGTCATCGAAACGCTGGATGCCGCGCAGGCTGCACCCGACCGCCCATGGCCGGCGGCCCGGCCAGTGCGTATGGACGGCGATCATGCAGGCGGCAGCGCCACCGTCCCCGCGGATGCTGCCGACCGCCTGAGGCGCGTTCTGGAGGAGATTGCGAATGAGGGTCGAGGCCCGGTGGCCGTCTTCGGCGCCGGCAAACACAGCCGCGCCCTGGCGGCCGTTCTGGCCGACTCACCGGTTCCCATCATTGCCATCGTCGATGAGGACGACCGCCTTTCCGGTCGCACGCTCTGGGGCTGGCCCATTGTGACGCCCAACCGCGCCGCCGAGACCGGCGCCCGCACCGTGGTGATCAGCTCGTGGCTGCACGAGGCCGAGATCCTCGCCCGCCATGCGGAGTCATTCGAGCGTGCCGGGATACACATCCGTTCGCTTTACACAACCGTCCGGATCGCGGCAGAGTCGCCGCATCTGCAATAGGCAGGATGGAAGGAAACCGGGATTACGCGCAGCCTCCGCAGGTTCCCCCGAGCGAGCGCCGGGCGTCCCGGACGGCCGCAATCGCTTCGTCCACGTCCGCCTCGGTGAGGAACATGCCGGTTGAGAACCGAACCGTGCCGGCCGCAAAGTCCCCCGGAACGCGCATGGCCGCCAACGTCTCCGAGATGTGCATGCCGTCGGCATGACACGCCGCGCCGGCCGAGGCCGCCAGTCCCGGCATGGCCGACAACAGGTCACTCGCCCGAACACCGGGAAATCCCAGACTCAGCGTGTTGGGCAGGCGATGCTCCGGGTGGCCGTTCAGGCGCACGCCGGGCACACGCGATGCGATCCCCTCGTGCAGGCGATCGCGCAGGCTCCGCATATGCATCTGCCGTTGCGGCAGCTCGTCAGCGGCACGGGCACAGGCCTCGCCCAGTCCCACGATGCCCGCCACGTTCTCCGTACCGGCACGTCGACCGGCCTCATGGCCCGCGCCGCGGATCAGCTTTTCCAGCCCGATTCCCTCCCGCACGTACAGCGCCCCGACGCCCTTGGGCGCGTACAGCTTGTGGCCCGCGATGCTCAACAGATCGACGCCGAGCTCGTCTACCCGAACGGGAATCTTGCCCACGCTCTGCGCGGCATCCGTGTGAACCGGCACGCCGCGGCTTCGTGCGATGGCCGCAATTTCGCGGATCGGCTGAAGCGTCCCCACTTCATTGTTGGCGTGCATGATCGTAATCAGGATCGTATCCGGAGTGATGGCACGTTCAACCGCAGCGGGATCGACCCGCCCCGCGCCATCGACGCCGATCGTGGTGACCCGACAGCCCTGCGTCTGAAGGTGCCGGCACACCTCCCCGACGGCCGGGTGCTCCACCGCCGACGTGATGATGTGGTTGCCCTGGCGGCGCCGGGCTCGCGCCACACCCTGGATCGCGTGATTGTTCGACTCTGAGCCGCCACTGGTGAAAACGATCTCGCCCGGCCGGGCGCGCAGCAGCGACGCCACCTGCCCCCGCGCACGCTCCACCGCCTCCCGCGCTCGGTTTCCGTACACATGACTGCTGGACGGGTTGCCGAAGTGGGTTTCCAGGAAGGGGCGCATCGCCTCCCACACCGCCGGATGCAGCGGCGTGGTGGCGTTGTAGTCCAGGTATATGGGGTCGGATCGCTCCAACAGGTCTACTCAGTCGCTGCTACGCCGGCCCAACTCGGCGGGACATCGGCATAGACGGGCACGGTCCGCGACGGGACCTCCGGCACACCCGTGGTCAGCGGCACCCAGCTTCGCAGTTGGCCCGGCTTCTGCGGCGGATCCAGCCAGACCGTCAACTCATAGTGCTCGCCCGGTTTCACCACCCGCAGTTCGCCCTGGATCCCGGGCCGGACGGCGTTGGTGATCCTCGGGTCAATCGGCCCGCCGTCGCCGCGGCGGATGGTGACCACAACCGGCGCGGGACTGGCCGCGTCCGGCAGTTTTCCGAAATTCGCCAACCGAGGCGTCACCTGAATCGGCACAAGCACCTTGCCGCGCACCGTCAAAGTGGCCTTGGGTTGAGCGGGGTCGTTCCCGGTCACCGTCACAACCTTGGTGTACGGGCCCGCCAGGTTCGTCGAGGCGATGGTCACCTTCACGGTTTCGGACCCACCCGGCGCGATCTCACGGTCAGACTGACCGTCCACGCGAGTCCCTCACCCCCCCTTAATACGGATGGACAGCGGTGCATCGCCGGTATTGCGGACCACCCATTCCGGCTGGATCGGCTTGCCCGCCCAAAGCGGGTCCAGTTCCACGACGCTCTTCTCGATCGTCATCTTGGGTGCCGCCGCGCCAGGCTCCGGCGCCTTGACCGTAACGGCCGGTTCGTCTTTCGCCACCTGTCCGCAGGCCGGTTCCGCGGCCGACAAGGCGGCGGCCCGAACCAGAACCATAGCCACCGCCACCGCAAAGGTCCGCCGCCCGAATCGCCGGGCGGATCGAATCGCACATCGCATCGTTCGCTTCTCCCTGGGTGACCGTCACGCCGCACCCAACCGCGTTGCCCGCCCAAACCCAGGCCGCATTATACCCAAGACGGCTTTCCGATTCCCCCCCAAACGAAACCCTTGAGCATAATCTGCGGCTGGACCGGGACTTGGCCCCAGTCCCCGGCTTTCTTCGCCACAAGCCCCCGTGTCCGAAAATGAGGACGATATCCCCACTCGCGGTTGGACAAGGGGGCCGGCACCTTCGACACACCGTCGACCGTTTCATCCCCTGTCCGGCCGCACCCCCAGCGTCGCCACAGCGGAGACGAAGGACCGGACATCCGTCCCACCCACCCATGCCCGCGTGCAGATGCCTTCAAGCAGTGGCACCGTCAGTAGCACCGGCCCGGAACTGGTCTCTCCACAGTACTTCAACGCACGCTTGCCTCTCGCCCCGGCGGGGGCGACGGACTGTAACCGCGGGCAGAGTGGAGGAGGGCGCGCCCTGCGCAGCGTGGCCCGTGGATCGCCGATCCCCACGGAGACCCACGTGCCCTGGCAGGGGTAGAGGAGCCACTCGCCCGCCCTCGGAGTTGTTCCGGTCGGGTTGCTCTTGGATCGGCTTCAGCCGACCGGCCAGTGCCGCCACCTTCAGGTGGGCGTGGCCGGAACCTTCATCACTCCCGTTCTTCTTCCTCCTCCTCCTCGCGACGGCCGACCGGCCGCCACGTTCCGAATACTGGCAAGCCGGCCACCGCGGGAGCCGGCCCCGGCAATTGCAGCCGGGCTTAAGCCCGGTGTCGATAATGTGCGGCATTGCCACCGGCGGGACCGGCTCCAGCACGAACGGCGAGGGGAGGCTGTGGACTGTGGACTGTAGTTCGGAGGCATGGGCGGTTCTCCTGCACGGGGGCGCGGACTGCGCGCGGGGCCGTGTGGAGATGGAACATGGCAGCCGGACGGGCAAACGCAAAAATCCCGGCGCGCCGGGACAAGAACGCAGAAACAGGCATCCCGGCGCGGCCGGGACAGGCTGCGGCACAGACGGCGGTCGCAGGCTGTGGGTCGCCGCAGGCGACTCGCCGTGGCGAGCTGTGGACTGTAGGAGAGAGGCATAAGACCGGGGGCCGGGAAACGCAGAAACGGGGAAACGCAAAAACGCAAAAACAAAGAGGAATCCCGACTGGTCGGGACGGCGTGGCCGGGGCAGGCTCCGGGGGAAGATGGACTCGATGGACTTGATGGACGGAATGGACGGCGGCATTGGCGGGCGACGACTGCTTGAGGCGCGGGCTGCGCGCGCAGAGCGGTGAACGACCTGGGGCGGCAATGGACGGCCGGGTGAAACAACACGACGAACAGCACGCCCGGCCAAACACCCCCGGGAACGCTAGCGCCAGAAACAGGACACCATCCATAATAGGTGACTGTCCCTCACACTCCCGTTCCGACACTCAGATCTTTAGGGAAAGGCGCGCGTTCCGGGTATTCTCGCCGCGTGCTTCCGGTGATTCTTGCGATGTGTGCTCGCGGCTGCGCCGCGATGGATTTGTCACCTTGGTGCGCATCCCGAAGACCAAGGCCAGAACGGGCGGCGGGCGGCAACGGGAGCCCGCCGGTCGATACTGTTCCTCCGGCAAGCAGTCCTTCGATCGGCGATGACCCCGCTCCGGAGTGTGCAGAGACTTCGCCAGGGGTTTCGGTACAATGAAGGTCACGGAAAGAGGTTGCTGCCGACGTCTCAGCGGATTCTGCTGCTTGGGTGTCCCCGTGACGTGGCGGGCCTAACCGGAGGGAGCGTGATTCGCGGACTACAGTGCTCGTGGTGCTGAACCACGAGTGTCTCTCCAGTCATGAGCAGCGTGGACCGCCATAGTTCGGGCCTTGGATGGTGTTGAGGTCATGCATCCCGTCCGCACAACGTGGCGAATCCTGAGAGCAACGGTGCTGGTTGTGCTGGCCTTCACGGCGTTGCTTGCGCTGGCCCTGGAACTCCGCAGCCCTCAGACGTGGATGTGCGACGCTCAACGGATCTCGAAGGGGAGGGTCGTGAACTGGGCTGTTGCCCCCGGGGCGGCAGGCCTGATTCTGACCGGCTTCGCATTCGAACGCGGTGTTCTGCAGGACATGGGCAGCCCCCTGGGCTCCTGGGAAGTCTCGATCGACTCTCTCACGAATTGGTGTGTTTGCGGTTTCGCGATTGGAACCTTACGAGAAGGCCCCAAGATCCCACTCGTCTTGCTACAAGTGCCTTTGGCAGCTTCGGCCGCCCTGCTGGGGGCCTTTCCGGGCGTTGTTGCCAGCTGCTGGTTGCATCGGCGATACCGCCGATACCGCCGTGTTCGAACGGGGCTCTGCTTCACGTGCGGGTACCATCTGAGGGGTTCCGTCAGTGGAATGTGCTCGGAGTGCGGGCGCACGCTGTGGCAATCTGGATTGTTGGCTCCAGGGCAGACTCCGGAAGCGCGGCAGCAGGCCGGGGACGCCGTGCGTGAATACCCGCCCGCGAGGTTGCTCTGGCCGTTCTGCGGCGGCGCGCCGTCCGCGTGGGTGTGGCCCGTGGGTCTTCTCCTGGCTGGCGGCTATGTTCATGCCTGCAGTGTGCCCGGCGGTCTTTGGGCAATGTATGGGCGGGCCGCGTACCTGATCGCGCCGATCGCCCTCGCTGCGATACTCCTGATGCTCGTTGACTTCATCGGGCGAGTGCTCAGCGTCGGCCTGCGACGACCCGGACATTCCGCTCAGTCGAGGCTTCGGCGATGGACGCGAGCCTGTCGCTGGCTTGCCCTGCCTCCGTGTCTGGCGCTGGTGGTTTCCGCGGGCGTAAGCCTTTGGCCTCTGCGCGTTCGTTTCGAGTGGAGCCGCGAGGCCTTCGAGGGGGCGCTTCGGAATGTTCCACGGCGCAGCGGATACGAGAGCGCTAGCAAGCAAGTGGGGCTTTTCGACGTACACCGCGTCGTCGTGTCTCACGAGAAAGCAAGCGGTGTCCAGTTTTTTCCGCCGCGCGATTACCTGGTCTTCTTCCAGACCGGGCAGGTGGGCATGGACAATGTTGGCTTCAGCAACTGGACGAGCGACTATTCGGTCTTCTCGTGCTGGTCCCGTCGGCTGACGCCCAGGTGGGTCGTGGACCAACGTGTGCACTGAGAATTATGGCTGCGCCTCTCACGGGCTGGGAGCACACGCGGCGTCTGAACAACGTGGTGACCTGGGAGGCGCGGACGGTCAACGGGGTCAATGAGTACACGAGCATCGACGTGGATTCGCAGGCCAGCCCGCCGGACCCGGTGGTGCCGGGGTACGACGACAACGGGAACCTGACGGCCGACCCGACGGCGCCGAACGCCGGCGGGCAGGCGGCGGGTCAGACGCACACGTATGACGTGGAAAACCGCCTGACGCAGGTAACCCGCACGTCAGATTCGCAGGTGCTGCTGCAGGTCCGCTACGACCCCATTGGCCGGCGGGTGGAGAGCGTGGAGCATATCGACCCGTCGGACGGGCAGGCGTACTCGGTGGCGCAGGTGACGCGGCACATCCACGCGGGTCTGACGCCGGTGGTGGACTACAACGTGTCGTCGGACGGCGTGGGCGGATACCTGAACACGCGGCTGCGGGAGTTCATCTGGGGTGGTCCCGGCGCGCCGGGATTCCCCGAGCCGGTGGCCTTGATCGACTGGACGGCGGCGGAGGACGTTGGGTCGGGCACGGCGGAGGTGCTGCACTACATCCACGATGCGCTGGGCAGCGTGGTCGGCCTGACGAACG
>CAZBFW010000096.1:0-4541 GCA_964491135.1 uncultured Phycisphaeraceae bacterium
CGAGGCTGAAGCCTACGGGCATGGCACCCGACACCCGGCGCATTTTCAGAGCAGCATGTGAGAAGGGAATCTCGGCCCAGCGGAATCCCGGCCCAGCGGGCCGGGGGGAGAGACAGGAGTGGGGGGCGCGGGGGCGCGGGGGCGCGAATCACTTCTTGCGATAGGCGAGTCGATAGACGGCGCGGCCTTCGCGCAGGTACTTGATTTCGAAATTGGTTTGCACGCGGTTGTCCACCACGCCATAGGTCGGGTCGTCAAAGGGGATTGACTCGAGGTCGTCCTGGCGGGCCATCACGTTGCGAATCCATTCGAAGTAGTCCTCGTGGTCGGTTTGGATGGCCCAGCGGCCGCCGCGCTTCAGGGCGGCGGTGGCGACGGCCGCGAAGTCCGGCTGGAAGAGGCGGCGCTTGTGATGGCGTTTTTTCGGCCAGGGGTCGGGGTGATAGACGTGGAGGGCCGAGAGACACTCCGGCACCAAATGGTGCAGGACGAAGTTGCGGGCGTCCGTTCGCATGATGCGCACGTTGTCCAGGCCCCAGCGGGCCATGCGGTCGGCGGCATAGCGGTAGTACTTGTTGGCCCACTCGATGCCGAGCAGCCGGACCTGCGGATGCTCTCTGGCCCGGCGAAGCAGAAAGCCTCCTTTGCCGCAGCCGATCTCCAGCTCCACCGGGCCGGGGCTGCTGAAGAAAGTCACAGGATCCACGCGCCGGTCGGGCGCCGGCGGATCGACCATGATGTCTTCCATCGCGGGCATCGGCCTTCCATCGTGAGAGAGGCGGGGTGAATCGTCAACCACTGGACGGCTTATGGAAAAGGTCTATGATCAGCATGGCTGCAATCTGCGCCTGATTCTGAGCCCCGGGACGAATCATGGTCACCGCGATCCGCCGCCAGCTATCGGAGAACCTCAAGCGGGTGAAAGACCGCATTCAGGCGGCTTGCGCGCGTGCGGGCCGGCCGGCGGACGAGGTGACGCTGGTGGCCGTCACCAAGTATGTCGGGGTGGACGTGATCCGGCAGTTGGTGGAGCTGGGTCAGTCGGACATTGGGGAGAGCCGGGTGCAGGAGCTGACGAAGCGGGCGGCGATGCTGCGTGAAGCGTCGGTCCGGCACCGCGGCCTGTCCCCGGCAGAGGAGGCGCCCGAACCGCGTTGGCACATGGTGGGGCACCTGCAGCGGAACAAGGTCCGTGCGGTGCTGCCTTGGGTCCAGATGGTCCACTCGGTGGACAGCCTGCGTCTGGCGGAAGACATGGATGCGGAGGCGGGCCGGCTGGAGCGGCGCATTCCGATTCTGATGCAGGTGAACGTCAGCGACGAGAAGACGAAGTTCGGCGTGGCGGTGGGGGCGGCCATTCACCTGGCGGAGCAGGTCGTCACGTTGAAGCACCTCTCGCTGATCGGGCTGATGACGATGGCGCCGCTGGTCGATGACGAGCGGTGGGTCCGCAACTGTTTTGCCCGGTTGCGGGAGCTTCTGGAGGAGCTTCGGCACGAGCGGTTCGGCTCGCCGCAGATGCGGCATCTGTCGATGGGAATGAGCCACGATTTCGAGCTGGCCATTGCGGAAGGGGCCACGATGGTCCGCATCGGCTCGGCGTTGTTCGAGGGCATCGAGCAGTTTGCGGAATCGCCGGGGGGCGCCGGATAGGCCGTGGGCTGTAGGCTGTAGGCTGTGGGCGACCTCCCCTTGTCCCTTCGTCCCTCCGTCCCTTAGTAAATCAAGAACACCCACCAGTTTTTCATGGGTTTGCCGTTGTCGTCCAGGCAGGGGTTGTCCAGACCGGGCATGCACTGCCGCCAAAAGACCATCCAGGCGCCCATGCAGTCCGGCGCGATCTTGCCGACTTCCGCGAATTTCTCGATGGTAAAGTCCGTCACCTTGTCCTTGCCGTCCGGCCCGTTGCGCCGCCGGTAGTTTTCCATGGTCGTGCTGACGACATACGGGCTGGTCAGGTCATAGTGATGTCGGCCATTGGGCAGCCAGTGCACGTTGCCGCCGATGGGATCGTAGGGATCGATGACGTATTCCTTTTCCCTGTACCGGACTTTGATTGAGGTCTTGCTCGGGTACGTCACTGCGTCCTTCACGTCGTAGGGAATCTCGTAGAGCTTGGAGAACGGCACGTCGTACCGCTTGTCCAGGTCCAGACCCGAGTATTCGTCGAAGTACTTCTTGTAATACGCGATGGCGTTGTAGTTCGCGATGCCCTCCAGGCCGTGTCCGAAGTTCTCCATCGCACAGCCGATGTCGCGTGACGGGTTGAAGAACGCCATGCGGAACGTCCGGCCCGACCACGGCATGGTGGGGCTGTGGTCGTTGCCGGCCGGGCCGTGCTTGCCGGGGATGGGCCGGAGGTTCTCGTCGTAGTATTGCTTGTATTCGATCACTTCGTTGGCCGGCCAGCCTTCCTCATAAACGTGTGCGGCGAAGAACCACAACTCATGGATGATGCCCGCCTCGATCAGTTCGTTGAGGGTCAGCCAGCGCCGGGGGTTGTTCGGGTCCTGGAAGCCGTAGAACCGGGCGTAGAACTCGTTGTAGAGTTGGGCGTAGTCAAACCCGAAGTCCTTCGGGCCGTCCGGCAGCGCGGGGAAGAACGCGCTGTTGCGTTCCTTCCGCTCCGGCGGAATCGGGCGGTCGCGCATGTCGACGTACTTGACGACCTCGTATTCCAGGACCGACGGAGCGTCCGGGTTCTCGTACCCGTGGTAGCGGGTGCTCTCCGCCAGCGCGTGGATCAGGCGCTGCGTCTGTTCCTCAATGTGCTCCATGCTGGCGTAGTTCGCGAAGTTCAGGATGAGCACGCGCGGTTTGATCTTGCGGATTCGGTCGTGGTTCTCCAGGATCCACGGCTCCGACATGCGGTAGCAGACCTTGTTGGGCCAGACCGTCAGATCATCGGTCAGCCCTTCCGGGGTCAGTGTTTTCGGTTGAGTTGCCGGCTCCGCTGGGGCCGTCGTGGGCTGGTCCGCAAGAGTCGTGCCACCCGCGAGCAGAACCAGGACAATCGCCGTGCGCCATCCCATTGCATTCGCCGTGCTCATTCCAGACGCCTCCGCGAGAAGTAGGATCAATCCCTTACCCGGCATGGTAGGATCAAGGGATTCTGAACGCAATCCGCTCGAATCCGGTCAGATCGTGACCAACCGGCTCCGGGCGGTTATCGTATCCCCTTCAACGGACTCGAATTGCATGTGTGGAATCGCCGGCATTTGGGGACGACCTGATGATGCCCGCCTGCGGGCGATGGCGGCTGCGCTGGCCCATCGCGGCCCGGACGACGAGGGCCTTTGGACGCAACCTTCGGCGGGCTTAGGCCTTGTGAACCGCCGGCTGTCCATCATCGACCTGCCAGGCGGCCGCCAGCCGATCGCCAATGAGGATGGGTCGGTCGTAACTGTTTTCAATGGCGAAATTTACAACTACCGCGAGCTTCGCGATGAGTTGGCCGGCCGAGGACATACGCTCCGGTCGACGAGCGATACCGAGGTGATTGTTCATCTTTACGAGGAGCTGGGACCGGATTTCGTCACGCGGCTTCGGGGAATGTTCGCGCTGGCTGTCTGGGATGGTCGCCAGCGCCAGCTTCTGCTTGCCCGGGACCGGGCGGGCAAGAAGCCGCTGTATTACGCGAAGTTGCCGAACGAGTTTTGGTTTGCCTCGGAAATCAAGGGTCTGTTGGCCGTCCATGACGGACCGTCGGACATCGACCGCCAGGCCCTGCTGGACTACCTGGCGTGGATGGTCGTCCCCGCGCCGCGAACGATCTATCGGCATGTGCGCATGGTGCTGCCGGGGCACGTGCTGATCGTGCGTGATGGTGAAGTGAGCGAATCTCGGCCGTATTGGCGGCTCGAGTACGAGCCGAAGGCGCGACTTTCCGAGCAGGAGGCGGTCGAGCGGGTTGATGGCTTGCTGCGTGAGGCGGTTCGGCTTCGCCTTCGATCGGACGTGCCGGTGGGGGTGTTTCTGTCGGGGGGCATCGACAGCGGGCTGATAACGGCCATGGCGGCCCAGGAAGCCGGCGGGCCGGTTACGACGTTGTCCATCGGGTTTGAGGAAGGTGCGTTTGACGAACGGCCGCTTGCCAAGCTGGTGGCGGACCGATACGGCACGAAGCATCACGAATTGGTCGTCCGGCCGGACGCACGGGCGCTGCTGCCGAGGATCGCGGCTGCGTATGACCAGCCGTTCGCCGATTCCTCTGCGATTCCGTCATACTGCGTGGCCCAGGCGGCACGAACCCTGGTGAAAGTGGTTCTCAACGGGGACGGAGGTGATGAGGTGTTTGCCGGCTATCGCCGACACGTGGCGGCGTGGCTGGAGTCCGGGGCCGGCTGGCTGCCGCAGGGCATCTGGGGCGCGGCGGTCCGGCACCTGCCTCGGGCGCGTTCGTTCCGCACGCCGTACGCATTCCTGCATCGTCTGGCCCGGGGCCTGTCGCTTTCGCCGCGGGAGCGGTATGTCGCGTGGGCGGTGGACGGGATGGCGCCGGAGAGCCTGAAAGGTCTGGCCGCGTCCGACTGGTGGCGGGG
>CAZBFW010000096.1:4551-10160 GCA_964491135.1 uncultured Phycisphaeraceae bacterium
TACACTCCAAACCAAATGAACCGTCCTGCATCCCATGCTGGCGCGGGATTTCGGGGTGGTGTTGCCCAACGAGCTGCTGGTGAAGATGGACATCGCCACGATGGCCCACGGTTTGGAGGCGCGGTCTCCGCTTCTGGATCATGTGTTGGTGGAGGCGGTCGCGCGGTTTCCGGAGCGGCTGAAGCTTCACGGTTTTCAGACCAAACCGCTGCTGCGCCGTCTGGCCAGGCGGTACCTGCCGTCGGCGGTGTGTCGGGCGCCGAAGCGTGGTTTTGAGATACCGCGTCTGGACTGGCTGCGGGGGCCGCTTCGCGAGATGCGGGACGACGTGATCCTCTCGCGGTCCGGCCTGTTGCGTGAGTTGTTTGACCGGGACCGACTCGAGGGGTTTGTTCGTGGCGGTGCCGGCCTGGACCCGGCGCGCTGGGCCACGCAGGTCTGGATTCTGCTGATGCTGGGCCTGTGGGACGCGATCCGGCGGGATGCGAGGACTGGGGAGTGTACGTGAAGGCGTCTCGTGAGCCCCGCGACGCGGTGAACCGCCAGGCGTGGGCGAGCGTAGCAGGAGGCGTACGCTCTCGCTCGTCTCGGGGGCCCAGCCGGCTCTAGACGCTTTGCCGTATGTCCGATATATAAGTGGGGTTCCGGCCGTTGCGGGCGGCCGTAACTTGTTGTTCGTCAGTCGGTTACGGGCGGATATCACCTGCAACTGACGGGGACGGAGTCTGCCCGGGGCAGGCGGTCCGACCGGAATGGTCAAGATCATCAACGTATGCGGCGCTCGGCCGAACTTCATGAAGATCGCCCCTTTGATGCGGGCGTATCGGGCACATCCCGCCATCCAGGCCGTCCTGGTTCACACCGGCCAGCACTACGACGCGAACATGTCCGACCTGTTCTTCCGGCAGTTGGGGATTCCGGAGCCGGACATCAACCTGGAGGTCGGATCGGGCAGCCACGCCGTGCAGACGGCGGAGATCATGCGGCGATTCGAGCCGGTGGTGGTGGAGCAGCGCCCGGACTGGGTGGTTGTGGTGGGGGACGTGAACAGCACGATCGCTTGCGGCCTGGTGGCGACCAAGCTGGGCGTGGGGCTGGCGCACGTGGAGGCGGGGTTGCGGAGTTTCGACCGGACGATGCCGGAAGAGATCAACCGGCTGCTGACGGACGCGATTTCCGACCTGCTGTTCGTGAGCGAGCCCAGCGGCATGGAGAACCTGCGGCGGGAGGGTGTGGCCGAGGAGAAGATTCACTTCGTCGGGAACGTGATGATCGACACGTTGCGGGCGAACCTGGCCCGGGCGGAGGAGTCGCGAATCCTGGACGAGTTGGGGTTGGAGCCGGGCGGGTACAACGTGCTGACGCTGCACCGGCCGAGCAACGTGGACGGATCGGCGTCGTTCGGGCGGATCGCGGATGCGCTGGATGTGATTCAAGCAGATTTGCCGACTGTGTTTCCGATGCATCCGCGGACGCTGGCGAACCTGAATCGTCTGGGGTTGGGCGAGCGTCTGCGTGCGATGGCGGGGCTGCGGATCGTGGAACCGCTGGGCTACCTGGATTTTCTGCGGTTGATGGGCAAGGCCGCGGTGGTACTGACGGATTCCGGCGGCATTCAGGAAGAGACGACGATCCTGGGCGTGTGGTGTCTGACGTTGCGGGAGAACACGGAACGGCCGGTGACGTTGACGTGCGGGACGAACACGCTGGTGGGGTCGGCCCCGGAGCGGATCGTCTCGGCGTACCGGCGGTGCCGGTCGGGGCCGCCGTCGGCTCAATCGGTGCCGGAGAAATGGGACGGCAAGGCGGCGGAGCGAATCGCGGCGGTGCTGAGTGCCCGGCGGTAGCATGGGCGGAGCGGCGCGTCCGATCGGGCGGTGAATCCTATGTTGGCGAACAAGCGAGTGCTGGTGACCGGTGCCGGCGGTTTCATCGGGTCGCACCTGGTCGAGACGCTGCTGGAGCGTGGGGCGGCGGTGCGGGCGTTCGTCCGGTACAACGGGCGGGGTGACATCGGCATGTTGGCCGACCTGCCGGCGGAGGCCCGCAAATCCCTCGATATCATCGCGGGTGACGTGGGCGATCCGTTCTTCGTGCGGAAGGCGGTGTCGGGATGCGATGCGGTCTTCCACCTGGCGGCGCTGATCGGGATTCCGTACAGCTATGTGGCCCCGGCCGACTACGTGCGGGTGAACGTGGAGGGCACGGTGAACGTACTGCAGGCCTGTCGGGACGAGCGAACGCCGCGGGTGGTGCACACGTCCACGAGCGAGGCATACGGCACCGCCCTTTACGTGCCCATCGATGAAAAGCATCCGCTCCAGGGCCAGTCGCCGTATTCGGCGAGCAAGATCGGGGCGGACAAGATGGCGGAGTCGTACCACAACGCGTTTGACCTGCCGGTGGTGATCGTGCGGCCGTTCAACACGTTCGGGCCCAGGCAGTCCGCCCGGGCCTTCATTCCGACGGCCATTTCCCAGGCGTTGACGGGGGATCGCATCCGGATGGGGTCGCTGGATCCCGTGCGGGACATGACGTTTGTGAAGGATACGGCTGAGGGTTTCATTGCCGTCGGCCTTTGTGACAGGGCGGTGGGGCAGGTGGTGAACCTGGGTGTGGGCGGCGGATCGCCGATCGGCGAGATTGTACGCACGATTCTGCGGCTGGTGGGCAAGACGCACCTTCCCATCGAGACCGACGCCGCGCGGGTTCGACCGGAGAAGAGCGAGGTCATGCGGTTGATCAGCGACAATCGCAAGGCGAAGGAGCTGGCCGGCTGGCAGCCTCGCTACACGATGGAGCAGGGTCTGGGGGAGGCGATTGAATGGATTCGCCGGAACATCGACCGGTATCGGCCGGAGGTGTACGCGGTCTGATCACGGCGGGTTGACGGAGAGCGGCGCATGCAGGACGTTCGGGCGATCATTCTGGCCGGCGGTAAGGGGACGCGGCTCCGGCCGTATACGACGGTGTTTCCCAAGCCGCTGGTTCCGATCGGTGATCGGCCGATCCTGGAAGTGGTTCTGCGGCAATTGCGGCACTACGGGTTCCGTAATGTAACGCTGGCCGTCAATCACCTGGCGGACCTGATCCAGGCGTTTTTCGGGGACGGTTCAAAGCTGGGGCTGAGCATTGAATACTGTCTGGAGGACAAGCCGCTGGGCACGGCCGGATCAATCGCCCTGGTGAAGGATCCGGGCGAGAACTTCCTGGTGATGAACGGGGACCTGTTGACGACGCTGGACTACGCCGCGATTGTTCGCGATCACGTGGAGAACGGTGCCGCCGCGACGATCGGGGTGTTTCCGCGGGAGGTGCGGATCGACTTCGGCGTGCTGGACGTGGCGGAGGACGGCGAGCTGGTGGCCTACCGGGAGAAGCCGCGGTACGAGTACCTGGTGAGCATGGGTGTGAACGTCCTGCATCGGTCGGCGCTGGATTTCATTCCGCGTGGCGAGTACCTGGACATCCCCACGCTAATGATGCGGCTGAAGGAGGCGGGTCGGCGTGTGCGGACGTACCGGTCGGCCTGCGAATGGCTGGACATCGGGCGGCCGGACGATTACGAGCGGGCGGTGGAGGAGTTTGAAAGGTCGAAGGCGGTGTACCTGCGAGACGCGCGGGAGTGAGGCGGTTCCCGAGGGCAGACCGTCTCGCGTCCCGTTTCGTGGCCGTGCTGAGGTGTGGAAGCCAGGCCGGAGTGGTGTTGCGGCTCCGGATGATTGTTCTCTGATTGCGGGTGTTTCGCATCCATGTCGTTGCTTCGCAAAGCCCTGCTCGTCAATACGGCCGAGGTCATCTGCCTGGTGCTGGGCATTGCGCAGACGGTGCTGCTGGCCAGGATACTCGGCCCGGCGGGCGTTGGTCAGTACGCGGTGTTGATCTCGGCCATGGCGGTGGCGGCCCAGCTCTTTTCGCTCGGGTTGCCGCTTTCGTGTCTGTTTTACGCGCAGCGTGAGCCGGAGAACCGACAGTGCTACGTGACGAACACGCTGTGGGCGATCACCGTCTTGAGCGTGATTGGCGGTTGCATCCTGACCGTGATTGTGTGGGCGATTCCCACGTACTTCGGCGGGTTGAGCTGGTACGCGTATGCGGCGATCCTGCTGTATCTGCCGCTTGTGCTGCTACGGGTGGTCACGCGCAACACGTTGCTGATTGCGATCGAGGCCCGGCGGCTCAGCGTGATGGCGGTTGCCTCGATGCTCGGGGGGGTTGTGCTCATTCTCCTTCTGGTGCTTGTCGGCTGGTTTGGTGTGGACCAGGCGATCGTATGCTTCGTGCTCGCGGTGGTCGTGGGGCTGGCGTTGGGTCTTCACTGGACACGCAGGCACATGGATCTCTCCTTGCGCCCGCAATGGTCCGTCTTGGGCCGGCTTCTGCGCATGGGCATCCGGCAGAGCTGGGCGGACCTGATGGTGCTGGTCAATGCGCAGCTCAGCGTCATGCTGATCAAGCTGCTGCTGAAGGACTTTGACAGTGTAGGGTACTTCGACCGGGGGCAGCGGGTGGCATTGCTGGTGGTGACGGCAGGCCAGGCGGTACTTCCGCTGCTGTTCAGCCGGTGGGCATCACTGGCAGAAGACCAGATCGCCGGCCACGTCGAGCGGGTGATGCGGTTCGTGAGCACTTGCGGGATTCTGGCCATCACTGGCATTCTGATTACCGGCAAGTGGGTGATCCTCATCATGTATGGCCGTGAGTTTCTTCCGGCGGTCAGTCCCATGATGATCCTTGTGCCCGGGGCCGTGTTGTACCTGGTGAGCCGCACACTGATGCAGTTGCTGGGGAGCCGGGGCGTTCCGGAGCTCTCGGCGCTGGCCCTCATGACTGGCGCGGTCTCAAACGCTGTGCTGACCTACCTGTTGATTCCGCCGCTCGGCATTGTGGGCGCGGCCTGTGCGGCGGTGGCCGGGAACGTCGTGCTTCTCGTCTTCATTCTGGTTGTCATTCGTCGCCGGTTCGGTGTGCGAGTGACCCGATGCTGGTTTATGAGTCGGCGTGATGTCGCAGGGATTCGTACCGCCCTTCTGTCGAAGAGACGACCGGATGTTGCAGGAGCTTCGTGAGGATTACGGGCGCTACAGCACCAAGCGACCCACGCTGATGCGAATGGCGGCGAAAGCCGTGGCCAATGCGGGGTTCCGGGCGATGGTGCTCTATCGCGTGGGGCACGCGTGCCGTAAGCGCCGATTGCGCGTGTTGGCAGCATTATGCGAGCGGTTGATGCACCATCTGTGTCACTGCTGGATCAGCACGGCGGCGGAGATTGGCCCAGGCTTTCTGGTAGCCCACGTGTGTGGGCTTGTTATCGGCGGGGGTGCGATCATCGGGTCGAACTGCGACGTGCGGCACAACGTCACGCTGGGCGGCAACTTCAGCCGGCGCGACGAAGCAGGACGGACGCAACCAACCCTGGGAGACAACGTGTCTCTCGGTGCGGGTGCGGCGGTTCTGGGCCCGGTCAAGATCGGGTCCAATGCCATCATCGGCGCGAACTCCGTGGTCACGCGGGATGTTCCGGCAAACGTCATCGTAGCCGGGGTGCCTGCCGCCGTCTTGAAAGAACGGTGGGCGGTTGGCGACCGGAAGTTGTAGTCGCATGCATT
>CAZBFW010000097.1:0-10003 GCA_964491135.1 uncultured Phycisphaeraceae bacterium
AGATGGAATCTCGTGACTGGAGTTCAGACGTGTGCTCTTCCGATCTGCCCGATCCTGCGATTCACCCGCGAGGAGCTCCGCGTGTTCCTCGACGGACTGGGCGTGACGTTCCGGCAGGACCGGACCAACGAGTCCACCGAGCCCATGCGGAATCGCATTCGAAACATCGTGCTTCCCCTTCTTCGCGAGCAGTTGAATCCGCAGGTGGATGATGCCCTGCTGCGCCTGGCCCAGCAAGCACGGTGGGTGGATGAGTATCTCAGAGAAACCGTGGACCCGATGTTCGGCACGTTGCTGATCTCCCGCAATGATCAGGAAATCATCCTGAACGCCGCCTCCATGGCGGCCAAGCCGCGGATCGTGCAGGCGGAGCTCATCCGACGGGCCGTTCGAGGCCTGGGGGTGGGCGAACGCCGCTTCACGCACGCCACGGTGATCGCGATCTCAGCGTTGCTGCGGGAGCGCGCCGGCACGCAGGAACTTCACCTGCCCGACGGCATCACCGTGATGCGCGTGTACGACCGGCTGATTTTCACGCGACCGGCGGACGAGCCTCGCGAGGAACTCGCGCCGGAGGTGAGGGTCAACGTGCCCGGCCGCACGTCGCTGCCGGTGCGGCAGCTCGAGATGGAATGCCGCATCACGCACCCGAGTGAACACGCCCTGGAACAATGGCGGCATGGACCCCATGCGGGGGTCGAAGAGCCCACGGAAGCCGAGGAATGGCTCGACCTGGACGCCGTGCACCTGCCCCTGACGGTCCGAAACCGTCAGGCCGGCGACCGGTTCTGGCCCCTGGGGGCGCCGGGCACGCGCAAGCTGTCCGACTTCCTGATCGACGCCAAGGTTCCCCTGGCGGACCGCGATTCCGTGACCGTGCTCTGCGATCACCTTGGCCCGATCTATGTCATCGGATACCGTATCGACGACCGAGTAAAGCTCACCGCGAGCACCCGGCGCGTGCTGGAGGTCCGCGTGAGATCGCTGGGTCCCAGAGGGTGACCCGCAACGCGTGTCGCACGTTCCTTCTCCAACCCGAACGACTACCGCAGCGCCGGCCGGCGCCTGCCCCATATGGGTCTGCGCCGTGGTGTTCGTCGTTGCGCTCGGCAGCCGCGCGGGTCTGAACTGCTATACCATGGCTCGCCTGCCCGAGCCGACCGCGCTGACCTTCCCGGATGAACAGCAATACTGGGCGCTGGCCCAGTCGCTTCACGAGGGACGCGGCCTGATCGGCGAATTCGGCCATCGGGCCGATCGCATGCCGCTCTACCCGGCGTTGTTGTCATCGGTCGCGGGGCTCAGGCACGGCGTCGTCATCGCCCGCGTCGGGCAGTGGGTTTTGGGGGCGATCGGAGCAGTGGCCGTCGCCGGACTGGGATGCCGGCTGGCATCGTGGCGCACGGGGATGCTGGCGGGCCTGATCACGGCCTGCGATCCGGGGCTGGTCGGTTCCGCCGGCCTCCTGCTGACCGAGACGCTCTTCGTCACGCTGGTCGCGTGGTGGTGGCTCGTCGGCTGGCCGCTGGGCCGGCGCGGAAACGTCGGCCGCTGGCTGGCCGTGGGCGTTCTCGCCGCCGCCGCCGTCAACGCGCGGCCGAGCACGCTGATTCTGGTGCCGCTCTGGAGCGCCTGGATCTGGGGACGACGGCGTTTCGCCCGGCGGGCGGCGGCAGGCCCGGTCTTCGTGGTCGCATTCGTCGTGTTGTCGCTGGTGCCGTGGGGATACCGGAACCTGAAAGTGACCGGCCACTGGTGCTGGCTGACCACCCGCGCGGGGATCAGCCTCTACGACGGCGTTCGCCCGGGCGCGACGGGCGCGAGCGACCTGGGTGACGTGAAGGACAGCCCGACCGTCCGCGGCCTGAACGAGCACGCTTGGGACCGCTTCTTCTCCGACGCCGCCTGGCAGGCCATGCGGGATGATCCGGGGCGAATCGTTCGGCTGGGTGTGGTGAAGCTGGCCCGGACCTGGAGTCCGTTTCTCCACGCGGATGAACTGGGCGCCCCGATCGTCCGATTCACGTTTGCCGCGTGGTCGCTTCTGTTCTACAGTGCCATCGGGCTGGGGCTTTGGACCCGCCGGAAGCACGTGGGCGAATGGACGGGGCTGCTGCTCCCCGCGATCATGATCTGCGTGCTCCACTTTTTCTACGTCGGCAGCGTGCGCTATCGCCTGGGTGCGATTCCCGCTCTGTCCCTACTGGCTGCCTTCGGCGTGCTGTGGGCGACGAGGCGTCTATCTGGCAGAGGAGACGATGGTCAGCCGGCTTCATAACCTGCCTGACGGCGCGGGGGACAGCACCATCGCGCGGCTGGCGCCGCCGGCCAACCCCGCCCGCCTGCCGCTCACGTCGCGCAGCCTTCACTATGGCCGGGTCCGCCGAGGCGGAACGTTTCTGGCCCTGCTCATCCTTGCCGTGGGCGCCATCGGCTATCGCCACCTGACGCATGCGCCGCGAATCCGGGCGCAGGCAGAGAACTACCTGGCTCAGTTCGTCTCCGGCCGGGTGCAGGTGGACGCCGCAGAGTTCTCGTTCTTTCGCGGCATTCATTTGATCGGGGTGTCCGTGAGCGAGCCGCTCGGCCACTCCGACGCATCGGACCCGGAACGCCCTCCCCTGGTCTTCCATTGCGATCACTTGCTGCTCAAGCACAATCCACTCCAGATGCTGCTCGGGCGGCTGCGGGTAGATGAGATCGTGGCGGTTCGACCCGCCTGCACGATCATCCAGACCGTCGAGTCGGGACGCCTGAACATCGAGGGGCTGTTCCTGCCTCCGACCACATCCGAGCCCGGCGGGCCGATGCGACTGCCCGTCGTACGTCTCAAGGACGCGTCGTTCCAGGTTGTTCGCCGACGGGCAAGCCAGATCCGATCCGTCGAAACCATTCGCGTGCAGTTGCTGGGCGAGCCGGATGGAGAAACGCCGTCGCTGTATCGCGTCGCGTGGAACGGCGGCGGCGAACATCCATCCAGCGGCGTAACCCTGGTGGACCTCCGGACGCTCGCTCTGGTTGACGCAGGGGGCGGCATTCCGTGGATCGCCCTGGAGGCGGCCATGGTCACGCTGGCCCCGCACGTTCCCGGAGCGGTTGCGTATTGCGATATGCTGGGGCTCACGGGGGAGGTCCGCGCGCAGCACTACAAACTGTCGGCCGGCATGCCCGCGGGCGGAAAGATGGGAACCATCCAACTGCGTAACGGGGCGATGTCCATCCCCGTCGACGCCGAGGAACGCTCCCTGCCGATCGACCAGCGATTCCTTCGCTTCCAGAACGTGGAGGGATCGCTCGACTTCTTCGCCGGACGCGTGGCCGGTTCGCTCGTGGGTTCCCTTGGCAAGAGCCCGGTTAGAATCGATGTGGAGCTCAGCGGCCCGGCCGAACAAGGCGGACTGGCGAACGTCGGCTTTGACATCACGTTTTCCGGCACAGACCTGACGCTGCCCCGCAACGATTCCATCGAGGCGCCCGCGGAGGCCCGCTTCGTCCAACACTGGCAGAAGATCCGCGATCTGTATCGTGACTTCGACCCGCACGGGCGGGTCTCACTCGAGTTCTCCGTTTTCAAAAGCCCGGGCGAGGATGAGCCTGTCCAGGTCCGGTACGGACGGCTGAACGCCCTCGGTTGCGACGCCGCCTATCGATTCTTCCCGTATCGCGTCAGCGAGATCACCGGGATGGTGGAGTTTTCGCCCGAGGGGGTCTTCCTCCGGGACCTCAGCGGCAACCACGCCGGCGCGCCGATCACCGTCAAGGGCTGGATCAGCGAGCCGCGCTGGCACGCCGCGGTAAAACTCGACATGACGGGCGAGGGAGTCCCCCTGGACGCCGACCTCCACGACGCCATGAACCCCCGATACCAGGCGATCTGGGACCGGTTCGCTCTGGGAGGTGCCGCGGACATCACGGTACATATGGAACGTCGGGAAGGCGTTCCCGGACACACCGAGCCCTGGTCCACCACCATCGCCGCCGAGCTTCGCGACGCCGACGTGTGCTTTACCGGCTTTCCGTATCCCATCCGACAGGTCACGGGCCGGGTGGACGTGGTTCCCCAAGGCATCCGCGTCACCGCGCTGAAAGGCCGTGCGGGTTCGGGCAGCGTCAGCGCCGACGGCTTCGCACACCTGCCCGGCGGCGCGCTCGTAGACCTTCAACTGACCCTGGAGGCCCGGCAGACGGCATTTGACGATTCACTGCTGGCCGCGCTGACGCCCCAGGCCCGAAGCCTGGTCGAATCGCTGAATCCTCAGGGAACCTTCGATCTCTCCGGCCGCATCGGTTTCTGTCCGGAGGCGCGCCGCATTGAATATGATCTGGAAGCGCGCGTGCACGATGCAGCCGCGAACTATCGGGACGTGCCGGTCCCCCTGAGCAATCTGACCGGCAGTATTCACCTGAAGCCGAACCGGATCCAAATCAGTGAGTTGACCGGCCGGTACGGCTCCACCACGGTGTCCGTCGCCGGCACGCATGAATCCGGTGACGATGCGTCGCAGACCAGCCTCACGATTCGGTGCCGCGATCTCGCGATGGACGACGCTCTCAAGGCAAAACTCCCCGCGCAGGTCGCCGAGAGCTTGAAGAGTGTGGACATCCGCGGCGTCGTTCACACTTCCACGCTTCTGGAACGCTCCACCAAGGAGGGTCGAGTGACCTCCTGGCAGCGTACTGACGTGGAGTTGCCGGGCGTCGACCTGTGCCACGCCGCCTTCCCCTTCTGGTTCACCGAGGTCACCGGCCGCGTGGTGGCCGCCGGGAACCGGCTCACGTTCGAGAGTCTGACCGCCCGGCACAACGACACCGTGTTGTCGCTTCGGGGCGAGTTCGTCCGAGAGGGCAACCGCACGACGGGCTCCGCGTCCCTCCGCGCCGACGACCTGGCGCTCGACGAGGACCTGCGGCAGGCGGTCCCCTGGCGGTTGCGAAAACTCTGGAATGACGTCCGGCCGACGGGCACCGTGGACGTCGACATTCCTGACATCCGGTACGACCGAATCGACCTCTCGCCCCCCCGCTGGAGCCTCGACGGGACCGTGCAGTTGCACGACGTCGGGCTGGAGGTCGGCGCGGTTGTCACAGACGCTGTCGGACGACTCCGCGGCCGGGCGGACTGGCAATCCGGAAACACCGCACCGGACTTCACGGGCGATCTCGAACTGCAGACCGTGGCCGTTCAGGACCGCGTGCTGAACGACGTGACCGGGCGATTCGGGTACGACGCGAACACCGGCAGCATGTCCCTGCCCGATCTGCGCGGTCGAACGTACGGGGGTAGCGCCACGGGCACGGTCGAGACCTTGCGAGAGGGCCCCGGCACCACCTATAACGCCACCGCGCTGCTGGTGGATGTCGCGCTGTCGGACTTCCTGTCCGCCGGCCGCCCGCCGGACGCTCCGGCGCTGGACGCCGCAGGCATTCTGAATGCCCGCCTGTACTTGTCCGGCACCACGGGTGAATTGGAGTCCCGGCGCGGGGGCGGCCGGGTGCACGTGCAGAATGGGCGGTTCTTCCGAATGCCCTTGCCGCACGCCATTGCCCAGGTCCTTGGGCTTGGTGACTTTGACGACAGCGCATTCCACGATCTGTCGGCCGAGTTCTTCCTGCAGGGCTCACGCATGCAGATCAAGGACTTCATCGTCCAGGGCAACTCCCTGGCGATGATGGGCTCCGGATCGCTTGAAACGCCGGACAAAACGATCGACCTGACGCTGATCAGCACGGGGCCGCAGGCCTGGGGACGCGTTCCCGTGCTCAGTGAGCTGCTCGAAGGAACATCGCGTGAATTGATGGAGGTACGGGTGCGTGGTCCGCTTGGACAGCCGACCATTGAGGCCGTCCCCTTCCGCGGCGTCAGCCAGGGGCTCGAAACCCTGATCCAGCCGAGACCCCCTCGTGCCGTGCAGCCCGACCGCCCTCTCGATCCACGTCCCTGACGAAAGTGACATAAAGTAATACTTGGACGGAGGGTGCGCGTGAGAGTCAGTCCGCCGCGCTGACGACCGATCAGAGCGTGTTCGCGTTTTGTCGTCCGGTGTCGTGAAGTCACGTGCGGATAACCGATAAGCAGAGGGACCGGGGAATCGGCCCGGACGGAGTGCCGCTTGCGGTTACGGCGTGCGATCCAGGCCGTGGAACCCCCAGCCTTCGGCGTGCAAGGGACTTACGCCCCACCCGTTGCGACACGGGGGCGGCTCGGGTAGCCTACGCCCCTGGCATGGCAGGCGGGAGCCCGGCCAGTGGTGCCGGAAGGCCTGCCCTGCCAGTGTGAGGAGTACATTCATGGCCGATGAGGACGTAACGGTCGATACGCAGGACGAGCAACTCGAGACCGAGGACCAGGAGCTGTCAGACGAGGAGCGCGCCCTGGAGGAGTTGAAGCAGGCGGTCGAAGTGGCGTCCGAGGAGATCGGAACGCTGCGTCGGCGTCTGACCATTACGGTGCCCCGCTCGATCATAGACGACCGGATGAAAGACCAGTTGGACGAGGTCCGGCGGGAACAGACGGTTCCCGGTTTTCGCCGGGGCCGGGCTCCGCTGCGGCTGGTGGAGAAGCGGTTCGGCCGGGAGATCGGAACGGAGCTGTCGTCGCGAATGGTGCTCAGCTCGTTCGTCGCAGTCACCGAGCGGGACAACATCAAGACGGTGGGCGATCCGATGCTGCTGGTCACGGTGCCGCCGGAGAAGGGGCATCCGGGCGAGCCGTCCGAGCGGCTCCTGCCTCCCCAGGAGGCGCTGGAGCACATCCGCCTGCCCGGCGACGGGCCCCTGGTGTACCGCTGCGAGGTGGACGTGCAGCCGGAGTTTGCGCTGCCGCCGCTGGAAGGCATTGCGCTGAAACGACCGGACGTCCGGGTTACGGACGAGGACGTGGACAAGGAGCTCCGGCGGCTGCTCATGATCCGCGGGCACTACGCCCCGGTGGAGGAGGGCCAGGCGGTCCAGGAGGACGACCTGCTGGTCGTGGACCTGAAGATCACGGCGGGCGACCAGACGATCAAGACGGAGGACAACGCGCAGCTTGCCGCCCGCGACATGGTGTATGATGGCATTCCGCTGACGGGGTTAGGCCGGGCCGCCGTCGGCAAGAAGGCGGGCGCCACCGTCACCCTGGATACGAAGATCCCCGAGGAATACGCCGAACCGGAACTGCGGAACCGGGCGGCCCGGGTTGAAATCGTCATTCACGACGTGAAACGGCTGGTGGTTCCCGAGCTGGATGAGGCGTTCGTGCAGAGCGTCGGCTGCGAGTCGGAGGAGGAACTGCGCGGACTGCTCCAGAACCAGATGGAGGCGTACCTGGACAATACCATCCACCGCGGGCTGCGGGCGCAGGTGGACCAGTATCTGCTGGAACACACGAAGCTCGACATTCCCTCCGGCATTTCGTCGCGGCTCACGGAGCGGGCGGTGGTCAGCCGCATGATCGAGAAGATGCAGCAGGGCGTCTCGCAGGCGGAAATCGCCAAGGAAATGGACGCCATGCGGACCAGCGCCGCCGAGGAAACGGCCGACGAGCTGAAGCTCGCGTTTATCTACGAGAAGATCGGCGAGGAGCGGGATGTCGTCGTCTCCGAGGAGGAGATCAACGGCGTCATCAACGAGATTGCCCGCCGTCAGAACATGCGGTTTGACCGGGTGCGCGACGAGCTCGCCCGGGCCGACCGACTGAACACCCTGCACGTCAGCCTGCGCAACGACAAGATCCGTGACCTGCTCATCGAGCAGGCGAATATCTCCGAGGTATCGGCCGAAGACAAGCCGTCCGACAAACCCAGGAAAGGCGGCCGGAAGTCGAGCAAGAGCAAGTAGAAGCGGAACCCCCACGTGCGGCCGCCCGGCGCATCGGGCGGCTCAATGAGGACAGAGGAAACACCCCGATGCATGAGATCATCCGTCCCGATATTCCGATCACCCAGCAGTTTTCCCGGCGCGATCGCGACCATCGCGAGACCCTCGGGGAACGCCTGCTGGAAAACCGGATTCTGTTTCTGTCCGGCGTGATCAACGAATACGTCGCCAGCGAGGCGATCATGGCCCTGCTGTACCTTCAGTCCATCAAGAAGGACCAGGACGTCAACCTCTACATCAACTCGCCCGGCGGTGTCGTGGACCAGACGCTGGCCATCTACGACACGATTCAGTTCATGGGCTGCGACGTGGCGACGTACTGCATCGGGCAGGCGGCCAGCGGGGCCGCCCTGCTGCTGATGGCCGGCACCAAGGGCAAGCGGTACATTCTGCCGAACGCCAAGGTCATGCTCCATCAACCCAGCGGCGGCATCACGGGCCAGGCGGAGGACATCCGCATCCAGGCCGAGGAGATCCTCAAGGACAAGAAGCGGCTGAACCAGATCATCGCCCTGCACACCGGCCAGTCCCCGGAGAAGATCGAGGAAGAAACCGAACGCGATCGGTACATGACGGCGGAGCAGGCCCTGGAATACGGCGTGGTCGACGAGATTCTCAAGGTCGACAAGTCGGAAAAGGACAAGAAAAAGAAGTAGCCCGGGCCCGGCCTCTCACGAACTCGCGCGGCCACGCCCGGCCGCTCGCAGCGGCGGCCCCCTACGGAGACGATCACACTCATGGCGACCCAGATGCAGATTCCCTTCGTGATTGAGACCAGCCAGCACGGCGAACGGGCCTACGACATCTATTCTCGCCTGCTGAAGGACCGCATCATCTTCATGGGCGGCCCCGTTGACGACGACGTCGCGGGTGTCATCAACGCCCAACTGCTGTTCCTGGCCAACGAGGACGCCAAGAAGGACATCACCTTCTACGTGAACTCGCCGGGCGGATCGGTGTCCGCCGGCATGGCCATTTACGACGTGATGCAAACCGTCTCCTGCGACGTGGCCACGTATTGCGTCGGCATGGCCGCCAGCATGGGAGCGATCCTCATGTGCGGCGGAGCACCGGGCAAGAGATACATGCTCCCCAACTCCCGCATGCTGCTCCATCAGCCGCTCATCGGCGGCGTCCTGTTCGGCGTGGCCACCGACCTGGCCATCGAGGCGGAAGAGATCATCCGTATCCGCAAGCGGCTGTATGCCATCCTCGCCGAACGAACCGGCAAGCCCGAGACCCAGATCGAACGCGACTGCGACCGAAACAAGTGGCTTGACGCGGAAGAGGCGGTCACCTACGGACTGGCCGACAAGGTCGTCGATCGACTCCCCATCGGCTGATCCGCCCCCTCGCAGCCGCGAATCACAACGGGCTTTACCTGCGGCGGCCCGACCCGCCCGGTCGGTCCGCCGCTGCACTTTCCCCGCCCGATAGGCCGGCTACAATGGCATGGGGCAGTGCATACCGTGTCGACGAATCGCCCCCATCGGCGGCCTCGGAACCCAGGAGCCACCCTGCCATGTGCAAATGGTTCGGCCACAACACTCCTCGACGTGCCGGCCTCCGAACGCTCATGCTTTGTGTGGTGGGCTGCGTCTGCCAGGCCGCTCACGCGCAGCCGGCTACCCCGCACACGACCACGGCTCCGGCCCAGTCGCCTGGCACGTCGGCCGCTCGCCCGACGTTTTCCCCGCAAGCCTATCTCGCCCACGTGGAGTACCTGGCCAGCGACGAACTGGCCGGTCGCGGCATCGGCACGGACGGAATCCGCAAGAGCACGGAGTACATCGCCGGGACGTTCGAGCGGCTGGGTCTCCAACCCGCGGGCCGGAACGATTCGTATTTTCACGGCTTTGACATGAAGGCCGGCGCCACCCTGGGCGACGATACGACCTTCCACGTCGCCGGCATCGACGGGCAACCCGCACTGCACCACGATTACGTCCCCTTCTCGTTCTCGTCCGACAAGGCCTTCTCCGGCGAGGTCGTCTTCTGCGGATACGGCCTCGTGAACGCGGAGCGTCAACACGATGATTTCATCCGCCTCGACCTGGCGGGCAAGGTGGTCCTGGTGCTCCGCGGAGAGCCGCCCGGCTGGCAGGAGGAAGGGCACTTCACAGCCTTCGCGTCTTTTCAGAGCAAG
>CAZBFW010000098.1:0-9957 GCA_964491135.1 uncultured Phycisphaeraceae bacterium
TCGCTCGCATGTTTGATCACCTCCTGCGGCCGGTCGGCCGCGACTGGAAGACTCCGAGCAGACAGAATCCCATCCGCGCGCTGCACTCGCAGCGCGGAGTCGCTACCTTTTCCACTTGCCTGGCGATCAACCCGAAGCTTCCATCCGCCTCCGGCGAGACGTGATTCCTGGGGATCGCACCGCTTCGCGCCCCGTTGCCGTCACAAACCGGGGCTGCATGCCCCGGTGCCAGCTCACTCCCTCACCTGCGGAATAGACGAACGACCCGAGTCCTTTGACAGATGTCCGCGATTTTACCGAATTTGAGGTCTCACTGCACCGGGTGCCCCACCCACAGCCCGTATTCCATTTTTGCTGAGTATATTAAAGTTTGGCGTTTTCATGTGTTGCTTTTCGCCAAGGGTCGGGAGACAATGCGGGCATGTCCGACTCGGATTCCACGCGTGCGACGTTGCTCCTGAGGCTGCGGGATCGTGCCGATTCGCTCAGCTGGCATCAGTTCCACGCTCGCTACGGCGAGCTGATTTACAAGTACGCGCGCGGCCGGGGGGCGACGGCGGTGGATGCGGAAGACATCGTGCAGGATGTGGAGATGTACCTGTTCAAGGCCATGGACGGGTTCGTTTATGACGCCAGCAAGGGTCGGTTCCGGGCCTACCTTCGGGCGGCGGTCCTGCACGCCATGAGTCGGCGGGCGACGCGGCAGGCCCGGCAGGGTGAGCCCTTGGACCCGCAGGCCTTCGATTACCTCGCCGCACAGCGGGATGCGGAAAACGACGAGCGCTGGGAGCGCGAATGGCAGCTCCACCGCCTTCGCTGGGCGCTTCGGTCCATCGCCCGGGACGTGGAGCCGTCAACTTTGAAGGCCTTTCATCTCCATGTCTTGGAGGGCAAATCGGTGACGGAGACGGCCGAGCGGCTCGACATGACGAAGGCCGCCGTGTATCAGGCCAAGTCGCGAGTGTGCAAGCGGTTAAAGGAGCGCCTCGACGAGACGGACCCGGAGGGCGACCTGTAGGCCATTCGACACTCTTTGCGCCGTGCGTGCTCTGCCATGAAGCTCGCCTGTCCCACGTGCGACTCCAATGTGCCGGACGACGCGCCGGCCACGACTCGGACGTGCCCGCGGTGCGGCCGCCTTCTGGTGTCGCTGGACGGTGACTTCTCGGAATCCGGGGGCTGGGACGATCTGACCGCGGACTTGAAGGATGCGTTTGGATCCGGGGCCTTCTCGCTGGGCCTCGGCCGTGCCGACCGCACCCGGCCCATGCCGGGCGTGTCTCCGGCGCCCGTGGCGGCCGAGCCGTTGCGAGTGGGGGCCCGGCTGGGCGATTTCGAGATTCTCGGGCAGATCGGCCGCGGCGGCATGGGCGTGGTGTACCGCGCCCGGCAGGTTTCGCTGGACCGAACGGTGGCCCTGAAGGTGCTGGCCGCCTTCGTAGACCCGGAGAGCCAGGCCATCGCCCGCTTCCGCAAGGAGGCCCAGGCCGCCGCCCGGCTGCACCACACGAACATCGTGGCCATCCACGCCCAGGGCGAGCACAGCGGCTATTACTACTACGCGATGGAGCTGATCGAGGGCGAAAGCCTGGACGCGGCCCTGCGGCGCGGGGCATTCCGGGCCAGATCGTCCGCCGCCGACGCTCCCGCCGGTGCGGCCGATTCCCGTTCGTTTGCGTTTGGGCGTGGGGGTCTGGACGCGTATCGCCGCCTGGCCCGTCTCCTGGCGGAGGTGGCCGACGCCCTGGAATACGCCCATCAGAACCACGTGATCCACCGCGACATCAAACCGCAGAACCTGCTGCTGGGTCGCGACGGCCGGTTGCACGTGACGGACTTCGGCCTCGCGCACCTGCTCAGCGAGCCGCACCTGACCACCACGGGCCAGGTGATGGGGACGCCGCTGTACATGTCGCCCGAGCAGGTCCGACTCGGGCACGGTCGGGTGGACTGGCGGACGGACATCTACTCGCTGGGGGTCACGCTCTACGAGTTGCTCACCGGCGAGCCGCCGTTCACCGGCGAGACCCGGGATCAGATCATCGACCAGGTGTGTACGGCCGAGCCGCGGGCCCCGCGGCGGCTCGATCGCGGCATTCCTCGCGACTTGGAAACCATCTGCCTGCGAGCGATGGAGAAGAACCGGCTGCGCCGCTATCAGTCGGCCGGCGACATGGCGGAGGACCTGCGTCGCTTCGCCGACGACCGGCCCATCCGCAGCCGCCGCACCAGCCGCCTGGTCAAGGCCGGCAAGTGGGTGCGCCGCCACAAGTGGATGACCGGCACGATCGCCTCGCTGTTCGTGGTCATCGTGCTGACCATCGGTCTGACGTGGGTCCAGCGACTGCGCCGCCTGGAATTGGCCGAGCGTCGCCTGAACGACGCGTACGAGGCGGTTGCCTACATCAACTTTCGCGAGCCGCCGTCTTCCGTCGCGAAGGACATTGCCTATGCCGAGGCCTGCGGCGCAGATTTGATTCGCGTACGCCTGGTTCGGGCCATGTCCAGGGCTGCGGCGCCGGACTCCTCGACGCGATCCGCGGCCCTGAGAGACCTGGAGGAAGTGTTGAAGGTCCAGCCCGACAACGTCGAGGCCCTTTCTGTGCGTGCGGTGGCATCGCAGCTTAAAAGGGGTTCCCGCGAATGGCGGGAGTTCGTGGACGAAGTGAGCGCCCGCAAGGGGCCTCGTACGGCTTCGGAGTGGTTCTTCTATGGATACGCCCTTCATTTCGGCGATCCGCAAACGGCCAAGGAAAGCTACAAGAAAGCCATCGACTTCCGGGCCGCGCAGAACCAGATCTACCCTCAGGCCATGATTCATCTGGCCCGGGCCCAGAATCAGTTGATGTACAAGACGCGCCAATTGGGGGACTTCGAAGACGCCGCCAACAACCTGCGTCAACTGATCATCATGGGCGTTTACGGCGCTTACCCACACTATTTGCTGTCCATCACCTACCGCCTGGCCGCCGAGATTGAAGGCTTGCGTGAGGAGCCCGACAGGGCCGCCATGGCGTTCTTGTATGACAAGGCCCTCTTCTACGCGCAGGAAGGGCAGCACAAAGACGTCCGCGACGAATGGCCGATCACCGCCGAGGCGGAGTACTGGGAAAGCGTCGGCAGCTTCGATCGAGCGATTGAGGCTCGCAGCCGGGCGATCAAGTTGGCACTCGACAAGCCGGCGTCCGACCGGGGAGTCCGTCTGTCCGTCTGGGAGAGTTACCATTACCGCTGGCGGCTCTTGTACTGGCAGAACCGGTTCGAGGAAGCGCTGACGGACCTGGATTTGCTGTCCAGGAAGTATGACAAGAGCGACCTGTTTTACGCCGACGTCTACCCAGCCCTCGTCTACGCGGAGATGGACGACCTCCAGCGGGCTGCGGCCATGGCCCGCCGTTTCGCGGAGGCTGAGCCGCGCAGTGCAGAGAAGGTTCTTCTGTCTGCGATGAGCCTTCGTCTCCTTGGAGAGGGGAGGGAAGCCGAGGCATTGCTCGCGGATCACGCCGCGGGAATCGAGTTTCGCTCCACGGACGGCACCGCCGAGAGCGGGACCTGGCTGCGCATGCTCCACGAGCTGGCCCAGGGCCGGCGTACGCTGGATTCCGTCCTCGGCTCCGAGTTGTGTGCCAGCGGCGAGAACGCCCGCTCTCGTCGGGCCGAAGCCCTCTTTCACGCCGCCGCCATCGCGCTGGCGGACGGGCGCCGGGCGGACGCAGTCCTCTTGTTCGACCAGGCGTACCGCGCGTTCGACAGCGAGAACGGCTACACCTTCCACGCCAAAATCCTCTGCGTGAAACTCAAGAATCCGGCCTGGCCGCCCTGGCTGGCCGCCCAGAGCGAAGACGAACCCTCCGCCGCGGCCCAATGATGGTGTGAACGCCGTTTGGAGCCGGCCCCTCCGGCGGGTACCATGCCATCACGCCGGGCGTGATGCCGCACGGCGACAAGGAACGAATCGGTGCAATCGATCAGGCGAGAGCTGGAACAACGACTGACAGACGCCCTGCGGGCCTGCTTCGGCGCCGCGGCCGAGGGCGTGGACCCCATGCTGCGGCCGACCCAGGATCCGAGCTTCGGCGACTACCAGGCCAACTTCGCCATGGCCCTCGCCCGAACGCTCAAGCAGAAACCGCGGGACGTGGCCACCGCCGTCGTCGAGCGCCTGGACGTTGCCGACCTGTGCGAGCCGCCGCAGGTGGCCGGACCGGGGTTCATCAACCTGACCCTCTCGCCCGCGGCGGCCGGACGCCGGCTTCAGGCCGTTCCGCCGGCCCCGCGCAACGGCCTGGACCGAGTCGGCATCGACCCGACGTCCGCGCCGGCCGTGGTGGCCATCGACATGTCCAGCCCGAACCTGGCCAAGGAGATGCACGTCGGGCACCTGCGGAGCACCATCATCGGCGACTGCATCGCACGGATGCTGGAGTTTGAGGGTCACTGCGTCCACCGCATCAACCACGTGGGTGACTGGGGCACGCAGTTCGGGATGCTGATCGAGCACCTGCGGCGGACACACCCGGATGTGCTGAACGACCCGGAGCACCTGCGCCTGGGCGACCTGGAATCGTTCTACGTGCAGGCCAAGCAGCGATTTGACGCGGATGAGGAGTTCGCCGCCGCCGCCCGCCGGGCGGTCGTCGACCTGCAGGGCGGCCATCCGGCGACCTTGGCCGTCTGGCGCGCGTTCTGCGAGGAATCGCTGCGGCACTGCCACGAGATTTACGACCGGCTGGACGTCCGCGTGGAGGACCGCGGCGAGAGTTTTTATAACGACCAGCTATCGCGCACCGTGGACGACCTGGCGAAGGCCGGCCTGGCCGTCGAGAGCGACGGCGCAATGTGCGTGTTCCTGGACGGCTTCCGCAATCGCGAGGGCGATCCGCTGCCCATGATCATCCGCAAGTCCGACGGCGGCTACAACTACGACACCACGGACCTGGCCGCCCTGCGGCACCGCATCGAAACGCTGGGAGCGACACGGCTGCTCTACGTGGTCGGTCTGCCCCAGAAGCAGCACTTCGACATGCTGTTCACCGCGGCGCGCAAAGCGGGCTGGGCGGGTGACAACGTGGAGCTGACCCACATCGGATTCGGCAGCATGCTGGCCGCCACGGGCAAGATGTTCAAAACACGCGAAGGCGGCACGGTGAAGCTCAAGCACCTGCTGGATGAAGCCGTGGAGCGGGCCCGGAAGGTGCTGGAGGCAAACGAGCAGGACCCGGAGAAGAAACGCGGCCTGGCTCCCGAACAGATGCAGGTTATCGCGGAAACCGTTGGCGTGGGCGCGGTGAAGTACTTTGACCTCTCCCACGCGCTGGGCAGCGACTACAAGTTCGAATGGGACACCATGCTCAGCATGGACGGCAACACCGCGCCCTACATGCTCTATGCGTACGCCCGCATTCGCAGCATCGGACGCGAGGCGGGGGTGGACTACGCCGCGCTGCCGCCCGACACGCCGATCAGCCTGGAGCATGAGTCGGAGATCCGGCTCGGCAAGATGCTGCTCAGGCTGCCGGACGTCATCGAGCAGGCCGGCCGCGAATACCGCCCGAACGTCATCACGGAATACCTTTTCGAGTTGAGCAAGGCCTACAACGGGTTCTATGACCGCAAGCGCGGCGTGCGGGTCAAAGACGCCAGCCCGGAATCCGTGAGGCTGTCCCGTTTGCGGCTGTGTGACCTGACGGCCCGCGCGCTGAAGCTGGGCCTGCACCTGCTGGGGATCGGGACGCTGGAGCAGATGTAGGCCTGCTGGACCCCGCTGGACCGATCCCGGCGCGCCGGGACCATCTCGGTCTCCTCATCCGGCGGGAATCCGTTCCCGCGAAAGAACAGCTCGCTCCCATCAACGAAACGCGAGAGAGGATTCTCGCCAGATTGGGGCCGAGACAGGAGTCACGGCCCAGCGAATCTCGGCCGAGCAGGGCCATTCACCGGCTTGCCACGGCCGGTTCGCAGCGACTGGCCGATTCCATGGCGGACGCGAGGGCCAGGCAACCCGGGCATTGGCCGCACTTTTTCGAATCGGAACCTTCGCAGCACCAGCACAAATCCAGCGGGGCATTGAAGCGCCTGCCCAGCTTGATGATGTCGCCGCGGGAGAGTCCGATCAGTGGAACCTCCAGCCGGATGGCCGGCCGCCCTGACCGCAACTCGTCGAACGCCATTTCGCAGACGTGGAAAAACTCACGCCGCCGGTGCGGGGTGCCCTGCCCGGCCCCGACCTGATGTTCGGCTTCGTCGGCCACCTGCGACGCCCCGACAACCACCGCGCGGGCTGCGATTCTTGCCGCCCACTGGTACGCCGCATCGAGGAGGCACGGCATAGGCAGGCTTGACGTCGATCCGTCGCCCGGTGGGTCGGCCGCATCCGCGCGGCGACGGGCGGACGCGATCAGCCGGACGTGCGGCATGTCCACGCCGAGCACCCGCTCGGCGCCCAGGGCCTTGCCGATCGCCTCCACGGCCGCCCGCTCCCGGGCGGCGGACGGCTGCCCGTAGTCGACGTGGAGCAGGTTGACGGCTCCGCTTCGGGCTGCCCGGGCGGCGGCCGCCGTGCTGTTGAGGCCGCCGCTGCAGAGAATGACGAACGATTCACTCGCCATCGCGCTGGAACTCCTCACGAGCAGTTTGAGAGACCGGTCTGATTGACGGATGTCCCTCGGACGTTATCGGCAATCCCGCAGGCCGAGGGTGACTCGTCGTACCCCCTTCCGGCTTGGGCGCTGCCCTTCCGCCGCGGGGCATTGAGCGAACGGAAGTCGTGCATTAGACTAACGTTGTGAGCGTCGGACACGCGCTCACATCAGGGGAAAGTGTATGGAACCGCTCAAGAAGATCAGCGAGGTGGGACGTGAGGTGGGTCTGTCGGACCGGCGGATCCGCGAATACGAGCGGGTGGGCCTGATTCGACCGCGTCGCGAGCCGCGGACGCGGGACCGCCTGTACGGCCCCAAGGAAGTGGCGCAACTGCGTCTGATCAAGGAACTGGTCCGCAAGCACAGCCTCACGCTGGAGAACATCCGGCTGCTGCTGGCCTACGCTCCGTGCTGGGAACTCACCGATTGCCCGGCGCGCGATCGGTGCCCGGTGCTCAAGGATCCCACCACGCCCTGTTACCTGCAACCCGTGCACGTATGCGGCCAGAGCGGAGACTGCCTCCACTGCCCCATCTACCAGTCCAAGGACCGGCCGCGATCCGCCATCGTCGTCACGGACGGCAGGACGGATGGAAGCGGGGCCGTCGGCAGCCCGCCCGAAGCCGAGTGATCGTGGCGAGCCAACGAGAGCCGCGGCGGCGGCGTTCCACGATCGCGGCTTGAAACGGGTCTTTCCCGGCCGTATCGTAGCCCCGGCCCAAAGGGGATGGAGATCGCCATGAACCGTCGCAACGTCGCCGCCCTCATGCCCGGGGAGCGGATCGAGAACCAGGTTTTCCGCATCCAGTCGAAAGACCTTCGGACCACGACTCAGGGGGCATTGTACATCCATGCGGTGCTGGCTGATGCGACCGGACAGGTGCCCGCCCGCATGTGGCAGGCGTCTGAGCCGATCTTCAATTCCATTCCGGAAGGCGGGTTCCTTCGCGTGAAAGGGCGGGCGGAGAATTACAAGGGCAACCTGCAGTTCATCATCGAGGCCCTTCAGCCGGTTGACCCGAATCAGGTGGACCTCGCGGAGTTTCTGCCCCATACGGAGGGCGACATCGACAAGATGTGGGCCCGAACCGTCGAGATTCTCAAGCGGATCGAGGACCCGAATCTCGCGGCGTTGATGAAGGAGTTCCTGGCGGACGAAACGCTGGTCAGCGCGTTCCAGAAGGCTCCGGCCGCCGCCCAGTTGCACCACGCCTTCATCGGCGGGCTGCTCGAACACACCCTCAACGTGCTCGAACTGGCCTTGTTGGTCATCCCCCGCTATCCGCGGCTGAGTATGGACCTCGTGCTCGCGGGCGTGTTTCTGCACGACATCGGCAAGACCGCCGAGCTCGCCTACGACACGAACTTCAGCTACACGGACGAGGGCCAGCTCGTCGGCCACCTCGTCCAGGCTGCCATCTGGATCGATCGGAAGGCGGCGGCGGTGGCGGCCCGCACGGGCCGGCCGTTCCCGGAGGACCTCCGCGCCGTCCTCCAGCATATTGTGCTGGCCCACCACGGCAGTTACGAATTCGGCAGCCCGAAGCTGCCCGCGATTCCCGAGGCGGTGGCCATCCACTACCTCGACAACATCGACGCCAAGGTCTATATGTTTCTGAAGGAGATTGACGACGACCGCGACCCGGATTCTCACTGGTCGAATTACAGCCGCGTCCTCTCCAGCAAGGTGTACAAGATGCCCGTGACGGGCAACCAGCAAGACTGAGCCTCACCCTCATGGACTACACCCAGTTTACCGAAGCGGACATTCGGGAGATGCTCAAGGCGATCGGCGCCGATCGCGTCGACGATCTGTTCCGCGACGTACCGACTTCGCAGCGTCTGACCCGCCCCCTGCACGTCCCGGCCGGCCTGAGCGAGATGGAGCTGTTGGCCGACATCCGCGCCCTGGCGGACAAGAACACCACGTGCGAGGCGCTGGTCTGCTTCCTCGGGGGCGGCGCCGCGGACCATTTTGTCCCCGCGATCGTGGAAGAGCTGTCCAGCCAGGCCGAGTTCCGGACCGCCTACACGCCCTATCAGGCGGAGGCGTCGCAGGGCTCCCTTCAGGCATTCTTCGAGTATCAGACGATGCTCTGCCAGCTCACCGGCATGGACGTGTCCAACGCGTCGCTGTACGAGCAGGCCAGCGCCGTGGCCGAGGCCGTGCTGATGGCCCGCGCCGTCAACCGGCGATCGCGCGTGCTGGTGTCGCGGGCCGTTCATCCGGATTCAATCGCGGTGCTGGCGACGTACCTTCGCGAGCAGCCGGTGGAGCTGGTGCGCATCGACTGCGAAGGCGGTCTCACGAACCTCTCCGCCCTGCGCGACGCAGTGGATGAACGGACCGCGGCGGTCGTGGTGCAATCGCCGAACTTCTTCGGCTGCATCGAAACGCTCGGCGAGGTGGTGGACGCGGCGCACCAGGCGGGGGCGCTTGCCATCGCGGCGGTGGATCCCATCAGTTGCGGCCTGCTCAAGGCGCCCGGAGCGCTCGGCGTGGACATCGTGGTCGGCGAGGCTCAGCCCCTGGGCATTCCGCTCTCGTACGGCGGGCCGTACTGCGGTTTCCTCGCCGCTCGCGAGGAATACCTCCGGAAAATGCCCGGCCGCGTGGTCGGCGTTTCGCACGACGGCCAGGGCCGCCGCGGATTCTGCCTGACCCTCCAGACTCGCGAGCAGCACATCAAGCGGGAACGCGCCACCAGCAATATCTGCACGAACCAGGGCCTGATGGCGCTGCGGGTGGCTGTGTACCTCGCCGCCATGGGCCGCCAGGGCGTCGCGAAGGTCGCGTCCCTCTGCCTGGACAAGGCCCACTACGCGGCGGAGCGCATTGCGGCGATTCCCGGCTACGCGCTTCGGTTCCAGGCGCCGTTCTTCAAGGAGTTTGTCGTCCGGACGGACCGCGATACCCGCCGCGTGCTGGACCATTGCCGCACCCGAAAGGTGCTGGCCGGCATCCCCCTGGAATGCTGGCATCCCGACCTGGCGGACTGCTTCCTCGTGACGGTCACGGAGAAGAGGACGCGGCAGGAGATCGACTCCCTCGTCGGGGCACTCGCATCCGCCTGAGCCTTGCCAGGGCCCCCTCGGCCGCTACACTCAGCCGCAATGCCGGGTCTGATTTTCTCCATCCTGATGGCGGCAGCGCCCGCCGCGAACACCGAGCCGGAACGGGTCGACCTGGAGCACGGCTTCTACCTCATCGGCCGCCCGGCCGACATGCCCGCGGAGACGCCGTTGCCGATGGTCATCTGCCTGCACGGGACGGAGACCACCGCCGCCGGCATCCTGGCCTTCTGGCGGTCGTTCG
>CAZBFW010000099.1:0-9904 GCA_964491135.1 uncultured Phycisphaeraceae bacterium
CAGGGACCGGCCCACACGGGCGACGCCGCCACGCACACCACACCGATGACCGCCACCATCGCCACCGAATATCGAGAGCCGTGAATCATTCCCCACTCCTCTCTTTCCTAGCAGCCTTGCGCCACCATCTCCGCGGCACCCTGCGCAACAAAAAAAGAGACAAACACCAACCACGTGGTGTTTCTCTCTCTAAACCTCCCGAACCATCCCAGCCGCCATCGTTGTCAGTACAACTTACAAACGATGAGGCGAACCCCTCAGGCGGGACTTCCCCCTTCCCGCTCCTTCCAGGCTGTACGGTACTCTAGCAGATCGCGCCGGTTTGTTTCAAGAGCGCGGACACAAGTTAAGCAATTATTTAGAGTTGCGGGTACCCGCAGGGGTTGAGCCCACCCCAGTCTGCATCAGTAATGTGACAACTCAGCCAGGGACTGCCATGGACAGGTGGCACATGGCTGCCTCTCTCACGCCATATGTCGCATGAGTACAAGTCTTGCTTGAATTCTGATGGGGCCTCGGCGTCGTTTCTTCGTTGACGCGGTGTTCTCCTTTGACGCCATGTGCGGGTTTCTGTATATGGTGTCCGGTGACGCCGCGGATCGAGTCCGAGGCGTTTCGGCGCGGCCCTCCCCTCCGGCAGACGAGTACGCGAAAGGTCCAGGCCCATGCATTGCGTGATCCAGCCAGCGGTGATCCGGGTACAGGATCGAGCCCGACAAGCCGCACGGTTCGCCGTGCTGCTGAGTCTCCTTCTGCCGGCGATGCCCGGCTTCGGCCAGGCGCCTCCGACGACCGCCCCGGTCACCACGCAACCGACCGCGGCACCGGCTCATCCGCCCATGCCCGATCTTGGCGCGTTCGATTTTCGCACGACCTCCTCGGGACTGAAGATCTACGACTACGCGCTGGGCGCAGGCGAAGACGTCACGTCAAACGCGTTCATCGAGTTCCGGTTCAAAGCCTGGCTGGCTGACGGAACATGGTGGCGAGGCACGCCGGAAACCGGACCCGGCGCCAGGCTTCCGGTCATGGGAACGCGGTTTGTGGGCTGGTCCGAGGGCGTCCGGGGGATGAAGTCGGGGGGACGGCGACTGCTGATCATCCCGCCGGAGTTGGCGTTCGGGGAAGGCGGAGCGCCGGGGGTACCGGGAAACGCGACGATCGTGATGGACGTCGAACTCGTCGGCATCCTGGTGCAGATGATGCGCACGAAGCCTTCCGAGTTGACGCAGACCCCCACCGGCCTGAAGTACGCAGACCTGAAGGTCGGCGACGGACCGTCTCCCGAGCCGGACTCCCAGGTCACCGTCCATTTCTCCGGATGGCTGGAAGACGGGACCGTGTTTGATTCATCCGTGGTTCGCGGGACGCCAAGTACCGTTCCACTGAGCCAAGTCATCGACGGCTGGCAGGAAGGGCTGCTCACCATGAAGGTCGGGGGCAAGCGCAAGCTGATCGTGCCCCCCAATCTGGGATTCGGCGAGCAAGGAGCCATGCGAGTGCCGCCCAACTCCACCCTGATCTACGAAGTGGAGTTGTTGGCCGTGGAAGAGCCTCCGGAGACCCCGCCGGTTCCGCCCACGGCAGCCGATGCTCCGAAACCGCCGGCTCCGCCCAAACCCGCCCCCTCCCGTCCCGAACCGCGAGACGGCGATGGCATGCCGGAGCTGCCCTGACGCGACGAATGACCGGCGGCGGGTCTTCCGCTCAATCCCTGGGCGGGGCAGCGGCGCTCCTCGGATCTCGCGACGCCCCGGACCCCAACGACCGCAATCACGATCCAGACCCTAGGAGACTCCATGCAACTCGTGACACTGGACTGGGGCGTCGTGGTCGCATTCTTCGCCCTGACCCTGGCCGTGGGTCTGCTCGTGTCCCGGCGGGCCGGGAAGAACTCCGCGGAATTCTTTCTGTCCGGACGGACCATGCCCTGGTGGCTGCTCGGCACGTCAATGGTGGCAACGACCTTTTCCACCGACACCCCGAACCTGGTGACGGACATCGTGCGCCAGAACGGCGTGGCGGGTAACTGGGAGTGGTGGGCGTTCCTGCTGACGGGCATGCTGACGGTGTTCGTCTACGCAAGGCTGTGGCGACGTTCGGGCGTCACCACCGACATCGAGTTCTATGAACTGCGGTATTCAGGCAAGGCCGCCGCGTTTCTGCGCGGCTTTCGGGCCGTTTACCTGGGTGTGCTGCTGAACATCCTCATCATGGCCGCGGTGTCACTGGCCGCCATCAAGATCGGCCACGTGCTGCTGAACCTGACCCCGCTCCAGACCATCCTGATCGCCTCGGTGGTGACGGTCATCTTCAGCGCGGCCGGCGGCTTTCGCGCGGTAATTCTGACGGACTTCGTTCTCTTCTTCCTGGCCATGGTCGGCGCGGTGACGGCCGCCGTGGTGGCCCTGCGGCTGGATACGGTGGGCGGGCTGGACGGACTGCTCGCCGAGGGCCGGCTGCCGGACGGCACGCTGTCGCTGGTCCCGATGTTCACGCGTCCGGACGGCTCGAGCAACCTGGACACGGTGATCAAGCTGCTGGTCATTCCCCTGGCCGTCCAGTGGTGGAGCGTGTGGTATCCGGGCTCCGAGCCGGGGGGCGGCGGGTACATCGCCCAGCGAATGCTGTCGGCGAAGAACGAACAGCACGCCGTGGGGGCTACGCTCTTCTTCAACGCCGCGCATTACGCACTGCGCCCGTGGCCATGGATTCTGGTCGCCCTGTGCTCGCTGGTCGTCTTCCCCCTGGATTCGCAGACGGACCGCAAAGCGGCCGAGACGGCGCTGGCCTCCCCTGTGATGGCCGACCACGTCGAGCAATGGAAAGCGGCGCCCGACTCTGTGGATGGAGCGGTGCGGCAGGAGATCGAGCGGTTGGCGGCCCAAGCCCGCGGCCTGACGTCTCTGCAGGGAGAGTACCCGAACATCCCGCTGAACAAGCTGGGGCACGACCTGGCCTACCCGGCCATGCTGCGATATCTGCCGGCCGGGTTGCTGGGGCTGGTGGTGGCCTCGCTGATCGCGGCCTACATGTCGACGATTTCGACGCACCTGAACTGGGGTTCCAGCTACCTGGTGAACGACGTGTGGAAACGCTTCGTGCACCGGACGGCCGGGGACCGAGAGCAGGTCTGGGTGGGCCGGACATCGACGGTGCTGATGATGGTGTGCGCGGGGTCGGTGGCGCTGTGGCTTCAGAACGCCAAGGAGGCATTTGACATCCTCATCCTGATGGGAGCGGGCACGGGCTCGCTGTTCATCCTGCGCTGGTTCTGGTGGCGGGTGAATCCCTACAGCGAGATCACGGCTATGGTCGTGTCGTTTGTGGTCGCGCTGTACGTGAAGGTCTGGAGCCCCCAATGGATCGGGCTCTGGAAGCTCCCTCTCAGCGTCGGCATCACCACGTTCTCCTGGATCGTGATCACCCTGATGACGCCGGCGTCGGACCCGAAGGTCTTGCGGACATTCTACCGCCTGACCCGGCCCGGCGGCCCCGGCTGGCGGCGCGTCGTCGCGCAGGCCCGACGGGACGGCGAGACGATCACCGGCCCGGAGCGCGGCCGCTCGAATCTGTCGGCCGGCATCCTCTGCATGTTCCTGGGCTGCGTTGCGGTGTACAGCGCCCTGTTCGGCACCGGCTATTGGATTTACGGCAAGGCCGTCCCCGCCGCCGGCCTCGGCGTCATAGCCGCCGCCTCCACGGTCCTGCTGGTGAAGTATTGGAAGAGCACGAGCAGGGTTTGAGGCAGACGGGGCACTCGGAGAAGCGTACGTTGGCAACGTCACGCATCCGACACGCCGCAAGGCTCAGGCCGCACGCGCACACACTTTCCGCGCCGCCGATCAGTCGCACAACTGCTCGATGTCGTCGATGTACACCGTGAACGGGCCGACGCCGCCCGTCGTGGTGAACGCCAGGTGCTCCAGCGTTCCCTTGTTCGTAGCCGAGCTCAGCACGCCGTCGCCCGTGAAGGCCAGGATCGGGTCCGTGGCCGGGTCGAACACAAAAGTCTGCCAGACGCCGGGGTTCGCGGTGATCAGCTTGCCGACCGGCGTGCTGGTGCCGATCTTGCTGCTCGCGCCGACCCACTCGATCGTCCCGCTCGTTCCGCCGTACTCGCCGATGTCGGCCGTGGTACCCGTCTCCCGGATGCCGAGACTGACCCGAAGCGACCCGCTGTCGAGCCGCAGCCGAACGCGAACCGGCCGGTCCAGCCAGATGGTGGGGCTGGGAACGTTCGCGGCGTTGTGCGTGGTGGCCCGCAGCCAGCGTTCCGACGCCGTGTCCACAAACTGCCACTGGAGCTTGTAGGCCTTGAGTCCGCCATGCGGCGTCACCTCGTCGGTCACTTCGTTCACATCCGGGGTGGTCGCCAGATGCGCGGACGTGGAGCCCGAATAACGCGGGTGGAGAAAGACGACTTCCGTGCCGTTGGCATACCCTTCGAAATCGCTGATCAGGCAGGTCGCCGGTTCGCCGGCGAGCAACTGCGTGAAAATCCCGAAGTCCGCCAGGTCAATGTCCAGGTCACCGTCGAGATCCGGACTGAAGTCCTCCAGGCACATATGGACGGGTGAGAGCGCCCGGCCCGGCCCGGACGCGCCCAGGCAGATCGAAAGCATGGTGTAGTCGTCCAGGTCGATGTCCCCGTCGCGATCGACGTCGCCCGGCGCGGGCACGCAGTTGGCGAACCGCTGCTCCAGCTCGTCCCACAACTCCGGTCGGGCACCGTCATATCCCAGCGCCCACATGCCCACGCCTTGAAGCTCATTGTCCTGGGCAAGCTGGTACTTCAGGCCCAGGCTCTCGGCGTTGTCGAACCACACCTGGTGCCAGGTGGAGCCGTCATTCCAGCGATACCACGGCGTCTGCGAGACCGAGTCCCACAGCAGGCCGTACGTCGCCGAATTGGGCTCATCGTTCGTGAACCGGGTCGACCCGATGAAGTCGAGCACCGACGCTCGGGCGTCAGAGGAAGTCGTCGTCCAGTGGTGGCCGTAGTAGGGCAGGCCCAAAATCAGCTTTTCCGGGTTGTTCTGCGTAACAGTGCCATACTGTGTTAGAACGGTGTTGGTGATGTTGTACGTGCCGCCGGTCAGCGGAGCGTTGGGGCCGGACGTGCTGCTCCAGCTCCCCCAGAAGGCGTAGCCCATGATGAAAATGCCGTCGCAACTGGCCGCCAGACCCGGCAAATCCCACCCGCCGTAGTTCACGGCGGGGCCGGCGAAGGTGACCTCGCAGCCCGGGATTTCGCTGTGCAGGTACGCAGTGAGCTCGGCCATGAAGCTATTGACGTAGTTCCGCCAGGTTCCCGTGCCCTCGAAGTCGATGTTCACCCCGTCCGCCCCGCCCAGGAGAATCTGGTTCCGGATGTTGACGAAGAAGTTGTTCTTGTAGGCCGGCGTGGAGACCAGCGTCAGCAGCGAGGAGCTGTCGAAGTTGGTCACCACCAGGATGACCTTCACGCCATTGGCGTGCGCGGTGTTGATAAGGCTGGTCCACGGCCAGCCGTGCGTGTTGCCGATCGACCCGTCCGCATTCACTTCCACGGAGAAGCAGGCGATGTGGGAAAGCAGGTCCCAGCGCAGATACGTCGAGCTCTCCCAGTACGGCAGGTAGCCGAACACCGTCGCGCAGAGGTTGCTCCGCAAACCCCGGGGCTGAAGCGGAAGAATGGGCTCATCGCCGGACCCCAGCAGCTCCGGCGAGGTCGGCGCATCCCGGTGGGCCTCCCACTGAAGCGGATGAAGACCGATTGGCTCTTCCGTCTGGGCCTGCAGAGCAGCCGCCGCCAGGGTCAGAACGCACAGCGCAGAAATCAACCTCATCAGAGCACTCGCTCCTTTCCCACTCGGGTTGGACGTAGGATTGTCCCAGCGCATTCGCTGCGGAAGTCCGTCCCCCCTCTGCTCTTATTGTATCCGCACGAGCGCGGCCCGCCAACCGGGTTTCCGGACCCACACGCTCCGATAATCACCTCAGCCGGCGACCCGAGCGCTTACAGTCAGCGACCCCGGACGCGAATTATGCACCGGGAAGGCGAAAACGAGGTAATCATCGCGGGAATCGGTTGGCGGAGCAGCCACGGAGGGATGACCTCCGCGATCACGACACCGACACCGCCGACGTGCCGAGATCGGCTTCCTCCGTGGCCGTCACGATGGCCGAAGGCTCACGAACGGCGCGCTCGGCCAGCAGAAGCCAGCCGGCCATGAGCAACGGAGAAATCTGCACGCGCAGCGTCGCACCGGCCGGCCCGCCCAGGGCCAGCCACGCAAAGCCCAGCGCCGCGATCGCGACAAACGCGGACCGGTGCCGCGCCTCGCCCGCGGCAGCCCACAACACCACCGGCAGAACGGCCAGGACCATGTCGTAGTGGAACAGGTGCGGACTGGTCAGCAGCGTCGCCATGATCAGGGCGGACAGCCGCAACGCGAACGCCGGCGACCCCGGACGCCACGGCGCGCGCCAGAGCCGCAGCAGCACCGCCAGGGATGCCAGGCAGGCCGCGATGGCCGCTGCCGTCATCCAACGGGCCGGACACCAGCTCCCGCCCAGCAGCGCGAAGAACCCGCGCCAGGAATGCTGCTTCCAGACGTCAAATCCGTCCGTGTGCATCAGCCGCGCAATCTCGCCGCTGAAGGCCAGATACGCACGGAGCGATTCGAGACCTGTGGTCAGCACCGTCAGCCCCAGCGTCAGCCCGCCTCCCAGGGCAAAGCCGCCGAGGGCCCGCCACCGCCGCTTCCACAGCAGCAGCCCGGCCGGCACCAGCAGCAACTGGAACTTGAAACCCAACAACGACAGCACCAGACCGGCCCATCCGTCACGACCCTTCATCAGCAGCGAGCAGAAGCCGGTCAGCACCAGCAGCGAGAAGAAGCTGTTCTGACCGCCCGCCAGGGCGGCGAACCCGGCGGGCATACAGACGGCCAGCAGCACGGCCGTTCGCCAGGCGTCCGGCGGAAGCCACCTCCGCCAGAGCCGGACGCTGACGCCAAACGCGATCAAGGAAGCGGCCCACCACAACAGCAGCGACCGGCCGTACCCCAGCCGTGCCGGCCACGACAGCAGCCACGCGTAATGCGGCGGGTTGAGATACAGGCAGGTGCCCCGCCACTGCGGATTAATGTCGCGCATCCACGCCTGCTGATATTCGCTCTGGGCAGCCGCATCGTAGAGCTGACTCGTCTGGCCCCGGGCGACCCGGTCGCCGGCCATGTAGAACGCGAAGTAGTCCTGCCCCACGATCCGCCCGTCCGGCTCGATCCAGTGGTCGGAGCGGGCCAGCCGAATCCCATAAAGCCCCACGGTCACCACGAGCAACAGGAGCGGGTAGCGACGCACGCGTTCCGGCGTGAGCAGGCGCAAGGCGTCCATCCGAGGACGACTCGTTGCGGGTTGAATGGCCCGGTCAGTCGACACGGCGTTCTCTACTCACGCGGGTCGGGGACAGATGCTCCGCGTTTTCTGTGGCACTGTCCCGGCGAGCCGGTCTCCCCCTCTGTGTGGGGCCGGTTTTCCAGCCGGTCTACGCGAGAGACACCCGTCCCAGCCAATGTCCATCGGCACGCCTGGCTGGTCGCCGAAGAAGCCTCCGACGACGGTGTGCCCCTCACACCCGTTATCGGGCCTGACGCCCCCGCGCAGGTCCGCTCCGCCACGGTCTGACCTTCATCTTGTTTCTGCGTTTCTCTTCACGCTACCGCGGGTAGATATGCCCGTCGTACGCGTCCGCGCCCCCGCGTTGTCCGAAACGAAGAATACGAATGTACTTCGCCTCGTTCGGCTCCACGTGCTCCAGCTCCAGGCCCACTCCCTCCAGGTCCTGCACGCGCGACCGCCCCAGCAACACCAGCAGGTCTCCCGGCCGGATCTCCAGCCGGTCGGCCGGACTGTGCCGCTCCACGTCCGTCACCAGCAGGCCGCTGCCCATCCGTACGCCCAGCCGACGCGCCGCGCCGGCCCCCAGCGGCTCCAGCGTCAGGCCGTACAGCTTCAATGCCAGCTCGCGTCCGTCCGGCAAGGGAATCTCGCGCATCGGAAGCTGTACGGTTTCGGTCTTCCCGTCCCGTTCCACCCGCAGACGAAGCGTGTCTCCCGGCTTGCGGCCCACGGCCGCCACGTAATAGTCCACCGCCTCGCCGATCGGCGTGTCGTCCACCTGGACGATCCGATCTCCCGGCCGAAGCCCCACTTCCTCGGCCGGCGTTCCGCGTTGCACGGCCGCGACCGCCGCGCCGTCGCGGCCCTCCACCTTCAAGCCCACCTCCACCCGGTATCGCTTCTCGATGTCCAGCATCTCCGGCAAAATCGCCCGCAACTCATCCACCGGAATCGCAAACCCGATGTTCTGCGCGTCGCCGCGAATGGCCGTATTCACTCCGATCAGCTCGCCCAGCACGTTCAGCAGCGGACCGCCCGAGTTGCCGGGGTTGATGCTGGCGTCCGTCTGGATCAGGTCGCCGTACATCACCTGGTTGGAGAACCGCACCTCGCGGTTCAAGGCGCTGATCACGCCCGTGGTCACCGTGTTCTGCAGGCCCACCGGGTTGCCGATGGCAATGGTCGTCTCTCCGATCATCAGGTCGTCGCTGCGGCCCCACGCGATGGGCTGGAGACGCTCGCCCGGACCGGGGTCGATCTTGATGACGGCCAGATCGTTCTCGGAATCGCTGGCCACCAGCTCCGCGTCAAACGTCCTTCCGTCGGAAAGCGTCGCCGTCATCTCCGTCGTCCGCGCAACCACGTGTGCGTTCGTGACGATGTACCCGTCCGAGTGAATGATGAACCCGCTGCCCAGGCTCGTGGATTCCGTCGGGACGGCGAAGAAATCATCAAGCATCCCGAACCCGATCCCGGACCGGAACGTGCGCACGTGCCGGACGGTCGACGAGATGTTCACGATGGAATCCCGCGTCTTCTCCACCACCTCCACCACCGGCGTCCGACGCCGGGCCCGACCCTGTGCATCCGCCTCGCCCGCCGCCGTTGCGGGCAACGGCCCCACCGCCAACGTAGAAACCGCGACGGACGCCGTGAACACGACATTCCACATAGCTCTCATACGGCTCCTTCCTTCCGAATCCGCAGACGCGCCGGCCGCACCACCCTGACGCCGTCCAATATGCTGAATGAATCCGGCCGCGGATGCAAATCCCGGACCCGGGCGAACGCCCGGTGCAAAAAAAGTCGCCCGGATGCGCGGGAAACCCACGCCATCCGGGCGACTTACGTTTCTCATCCGGGGCCGGTTCGGGATCCACCGATGGACGGATCGTCCTGCGGCAGCACCCGCCGGGCACCCCCTCCGCTACGCCATCGACCTACACCCCCAGGGCTTGCAGCAGGCCCTTCTTCTTGGGTTCGCCGTCGGCGTGTGGCGTCGGGCCGCCTCCATGCTTGGAGTCATCCGAACGCCGGGGGTTCTTGCCCGGCTGGCGGTTGGCCCCCACCACGCACTGGCCGGAAACCGTGGCGCCTTCCGACATCTGGAGCCGGGCGACGTGCAGCTCGCCCTCGATCTGGGCCGTGGAGTCAATCGTCAGCTTGCCCGTGGCATGGACGTTCCCCTTGATATTTCCCGCCACGATCACGTCGCAGGCCCGAATCTCGCCCTGCAACACCGCACCCTTGGCCACCAGCAGGCTGCCGCTCGTTTCAATGGCGCCCTCGAACTGCCCGAGCAGACGCACGTTGTCCTGGAACTTCATGTTCCCCTTGAACACCGCGTCCGTACCGATCGTCGTTGCGTAATTGGTCGTGTTCCCTACCTGGTCTGCCATAACCGTCTTCTCCCGTAGCAAAACACATTGGCACCGCGGCGGTCCGCCTGGCAAACCCACCGGCCCGTACGCTCGCGGCCTTCTGATCCACCCGAATGTATCGGAGAGTTCTCGAC
>CAZBFW010000100.1:0-9822 GCA_964491135.1 uncultured Phycisphaeraceae bacterium
TGACCCGGGCCCAGATCCTCATCCAGGGCACGCAGCTCACCCTGAGCGTCGCCCAGCAGGTGCCCCAGACCGCCCTGGGCCTGCTCGGCGGCTAAACGCCCTTCCCTTCGGACCTTGCGGCGGCCCGGCCGGACCTGCACCGGTTCTAAGGGCCGCCTTCTTTTGTGCCGATAAAACGGTGATTCCCGAGGACGCCACGCGCCTGACGCCCGGCGACCCGGATCGCGAAGGAGCCCGGAGACATGAGCGGCATTTCTTCCAGCGTCGGACTGATTTCCGGACTGAACACCCAGGACCTCATCAACCAGCTCATCCAGATTCAGTCCAAGCCGCTCCAACTGATGAAGCAGCGGGTATCGAATCTGCAAACCCAGCGGACGGCTTATATGGACCTGTCCGCCCGCCTGCTGGCGGTGAAGAACATTGTCAGCCGCTTCGCCACGGACGCCTTCTTCCAGACCTACAAGACCCAATCGAGCGATGAATCCGTCATGACGGCCACGGCCGGCGCGGGAGCGCTGCCCGGCACGTACCAGTTCCGCGTCCACTCGCTGGTCAGCAATCACCAGCTCATCGGGCAGGGCCTTGCCGACCCCGACACCACGCCGGTCGGCGCCGGAAAACTGACCATTGAGATCGGCCACGGGCAACTCAACCCGGCCACGGAAATCGACAGCCTGCGGGGCGGCCAGGGCATCCGCCGCGGCATCTTCACGATCACCGACGGGGCAGGCGGCGTGGCCAGGATCAGTCTGCGGGCCGCAGTGCTCGTTGACGACATCGTCGATGCCATCAACAGCCAGACGGACGCCAAGGTCAAAGCGTCGGTGTCCGGCGACCGCATCATCATTGAAGACGAGTCCGGCGGGACCGGGACGCTGCAGATCGCCGATCAGACCGGAGGGTCCTCAGCCCGGGACCTGGGCCTGCTCGGCTCCAGTACGACCGGCCGGATCGAGAGCGCTGATCTGATCAACCTTGTGAACTCGACCCTGCTCTCCGCGCTGAACGACGGCAACGGCGTGCGCCGCAACAGCCTGTCCACCAGCGGCGACTTCCGCATCACGACCGGCGGGGGCACGTCCTTCACCGTTTCTCTGTCCGACTTCCTGCAGCCCACCACCCGCCTGGAGCAGCTCAACAGCGGCAACGGCGTGCGAATGGACGACGGCTCGGGCAGCCCGCCGGGCATCATCCGCATCACCGACCGCAGCGGGGCGTCGGCCGAGGTGGCCCTGTCCGAGGCCAAGACCATTCAGGACGTGCTGGACCGGATCAACGCGGCGGATGTGGGCGTGCGGGCCATCTACGTCAGCTCACACCTGCAGATCAGCGACACCACCGATACGCCGGCCGACGCGGCGGTGAATTTCAAGATCGAGGACGTCAGCGGGTTCGCCGCCCGGGACCTGGGTATTGCCGCTGACGTGGAAGAAGACTACATCAGCGGCTCCGACATCTTCCGCATCGCCACCGTGGGGGACGTGGTCCGGGCCATCAACTACGCCACGGACAACGACGACGGCTCCGGATGGCCGCTGGTCACCGCGTCTCTGGACAACAACGGCCTGCGGCTGGAGGACAACAACATCGGCGGCGGCGGCATCACGGTGGAGGCTCTGGCCGACTCCGAGGGCGTGCTTTCGCAGGCGGCCCTCGACCTGGGTCTTCAGGGCGAGTTCACCGGTCAGACCGTCCGCTCACGCGACCTGATCGCCGGGCTGAACACGGTGTTGCTGAACTCGCTGAACGGCGGACGCGGCGTCACCCTGGGCAGGATCGCCGTGACGGACCGGCTGGGCAACCGCTCCACCTATGACCTCAGCGGCGCCCAGACGGTTCAGAACGTGCTGGACATCATCAACGGCACCGCGGGCGGAGCGAACGTCATCGCCCGCATCAACCCCGCGGGCAACGGCATCGAGCTCGTCGACGAGACCGGCTCCGACATCGGATCGATCGTCGTCGAGGAGAACGGAAGCACCACCGCGGCCGACCTGGGCCTGCTGGGCTCCTCCGCCGGCGCCAGCCTCATCGGCCGCAACACACAGCTTCGTTACCTGTCCGAAGCCACGCGCCTGGAGGAGATGAACCATGGCCAGGGCGTGCGGACGGGCCGCTTCAAGATCACCAACAGTCGCGGCGCCGCCGTCACCGTCAACGTCAGCCAGAACCAGAAGACGCTCGGCGACATCATCCGGCTGATCAACTCGTACTCCGACGTGATTCAGGTCACCGCCAGCATCAATGCCAACGGCGACGGCCTGCTGTTGACGGACGCGGCCGGCGGGACGCAGGCACTCAAGGTCACCGACCAGGAAGGCGGCACCGCCACGGACCTCCGAATCGCCGGAGAGGCGGCCGGCGGACAGACCTTCATCAACGGCACCATGGAGATCAGCGTCGACATCGACGCCGATGACACGCTGAATGACGTGGCCGCCAAACTGAACAACGCGGATCCGAACCTGGCGGCTTCCGTGGTGAACGACGGCTCACAGACCAACGCCTACCGACTGACCGTTTCCTCCCAGGTCTCCGGCAGACGCGGATACCTGGTGTTTGACGCGGGCAACTCCGGCCTGGCCGTGGAAACGCTTGTCCAGGCCCGCGACGCGGTGTTCTTCCTGGGGGACGGGCAGAGTGACAATCCCGTGGTGGTGTCCAGCCCGACGAACTCGGTCTCCAACGTCATCCCCGGCGTGACCCTGAACCTTCTGGGGGCTTCCGACGAGCCGGTCAGCCTGAACGTTTCGCAGGACGTCGACAAGATCGCCACCGACCTCAAGAGCTTCGTGACCAAGTACAACGAAGTGCTGATCCGGATCGACGACTACACGGAGTTCGACGCCGAGACGGAGACCCGGGGCGTGCTGTTGGGCGACGTGACCGTCCGCCGCATCCAGGACCGCCTGAACCGCTCCATCCTGAAGGCTTATTCGTCCGGGTCGGCCGGGCTCAACCGCCTGGCGGACGTGGGCATCCAGTATCGCAACGGCCAGTTGGAGTTTGACGAGGAGAAGTTCCGCCAGACGTACCGCGACAACCCCCGACTCGTGGAGCAGCTTTTCACCGACAAGGAGAACGGCATCGGGGCGGCCCTCGACGAGATGCTGGACGAACTGACCAAATCGTCCGAAGGGCTGATCGACCGGGCCGCCGCCACGCTCCAGAACCGGGAGGACGACCTGAATGACCGCATGGAGGCCATGCAGGCCCTGCTCGACGGACAGCGGACCCGGCTGGAACGGCAGTTCCAGGGGCTGGAATCCGCCCTGGCCAACCTGAGCGCCCAACAGACCGCCCTGGCGTCCCTGGCGACGAGCGTCTCGTAGTGCCCGGGTTATCGGGCCGCCCGCCGGGGTTTTTAGGTCATTTCACCCCCGACGGAATCCGATGTACGGACCGGTATGTCCGGCGGTACCCCCAATTCGTACCTTCGCAACGCGGTCATGACGGCCTCTCCGGAGCAGCTTCACCTGATGCTGTACGATGGGGCCATCCGGTTCAGCCTCCAGGCTCGCGACGCCATCGAGGCCCGCGATTACGAAACGTCTTATAACAAGCTGTCGCGGGCCCAGGCGATCATCCTGGAGATGCAGAACGGATTGCGCCCGGAGGTCAACCGCGAGCTGTGCGAGCGGATGGCCGCCATCTACGCGTTCATCTATCGCAAGCTGGTGGACGCCAGCGTGCACCACAGTGTCAGCGACCTGGACGACGCCCTCAAGATTCTCCGTTACCAGCGGGAAACCTGGGTCATGCTGATCGATAAGGTCAACCAGGCCCGGGTGGAGCAGGCAGCGGCCGGCCCGACCGAGGCACCTGCCGCACCGTTGGGGCCGGCTCGCGGGACAACTGCGGCCCCGGCACCGGCCCAGCCGGCGAGGGGGCCGGCGACCGTCGGCTCCACGTTCTCCATTGAAGGCTGATACGGGGGACGCCGCGTCTGTGTCTCGTCTTCCGCTTGACCACACCGCCCGAGATCGCGACCATTGGCCCGTCCTGAACCCCGCGGCAACGTACGTCGTAGCGTCCAGGGAAGGTATGGAGGTCCGAGCATGAACAAGCCCTTGCGGCTGTGGCTGTCGGCCCTGGCTGGTTGGCTGCTGATCGGCTCACCCGGTCTACTCGTCGCACAGACAACGGATGCGCCGCCCGCCTCGCAGCCGGGCGCCCCGGGAGCACCCCCGTCCATTCCGGAAAGCCTTCAACAGGCCTCCGCCGAAATCGCAGCCGCAGAGGAGGCCATCGAGGCGGGCAGCGGCGAGTGGCAGACCCGGGCCCGGAAGGCTCGGGAGCTGGCGACCTACGTGCTGGCCGCCGAGCCCCTGAATCCGCGAGCCCAGTTCATCCTCGGACGGGTGTTGTTGCTGGAGGGCCGGGCCCGGGAGGCCATGGACTACATCACGAAATACACCCAGGACCCGCGGGAAGGTCAGTTTGACTGGCTCGGCTTCAAGCTGCTGGGAGACGTTCTGGCGGAGGGAAAGTACTACGAACTGGCCGAATCGAAGTACCTGCAGGCCCTCCAACTGAACCGGCAGGAGCCGGGCATCTATTTCGGGCTGGCCACGGTACGGGCCAACCGAAAAATGTACAAAGAGGCCGCCGACCACGCACGGCAAGGCATTACGCTGCAGTCGCCGCCGCGGGCGAAATACCACGCGCTGCTGGCCCGGATTCTGCTTGAAACCCTCAAGGACGCCACGACGGACCCGCAAACCAAGGTGAAGAACCTGTCGGAAGCGCAGGCCGAGGCGCGGCGGGCCGTGGAACTAACGCGCGAGAAAGTCCGTGAGAACCCCGCTGAGGTGAACCGCCTGGGCCAGTTGAGTAACCTGCTGGTCCTGCAGCGAACCGTAGAGGAAACCCGCCTGAGTCTCTACCCGGATCAGGCGGACATCTACCTGGCTATCGCCCGGATCGTGCAGGATCAGGCGGACCTGGCCCGCCTGACGGCCTACCACCAGGCGATCGGAGTCCTCGAACGCGGCATAGACCAGATGGGCGAAAACACCCCGCCTGAACTGCTCTACGAGGCTGCCCGACTGATGTACGCCGTGGGGCGCGTCGACGACGCTCGAACCACACTGACGGCATTGCTGGAGAAAGACCCGAACCACGCGGAAGGCCAGACCCTGCTGGACCGCCTGGGCGAACCGCCGGCCCCATAGCACGATCGGGGCCCGCTGCGTGCGGAGGCAGGCCGCGAATTCAAGAGAGCGAAGCGGGCTTGTAAGCCGAATTCTGTTCGCCGGGGCCGCACGCGGCGGCGCCCGGCGGGCGACCATTCATCTGGGCCGGCCGTCGCCGACCGGCTCAAGCACCCTACCCGCGGCTCGTATCGAGGCGGGCCGCCTCTGGCCGCTGCTTGGGCTTGCTGGCGGTGGGGTTTACCCTGCCACGGCTGTCACCAGCCGCGCGGTGCGCTCTTACCGCACCTTTTCACCCTTACCCGAAGGCGGTGTGTTTTCTGTGGCACTTTCCCTCGGCTCACGCCGGGTTGGCGTTACCAACCACCGTGCCCTGCCCAGTTCGGACTTTCCTCCCATCCGCCCGAGGCGGATGAGCGGCCGCCACCGCCCGCTTCGCTCATCGGGATTATACGACCGGACAGCAAGCGGGGCACGGCTTGGGGAAGTCGGGCCTCCATGATGCGTCGCTGACCCGCCGGCCGCAGAGACAGGACCAGGCGACGCCGCGGGCAACAAAGAGGGGCCGGGCGGAGGTCTGACCTCCGACTCGACCCCGTCACGCTCTGGCTGCAGGGGGAATCCCGGCTCCCACGCTCCGGGCCTCCCTGCCCCGGCAGCGTCAGCGGACCAATACCGGAGATACCTGGGCGTAGCCGCCGAGCAGGTCGGCCACGACGGACTCATCCACGTGGATGATCGTATCGCCCCGCAGATCGATGGTCCGGGCAATGACCGTTCCGTAGTATTCCGCGTTGCCCAGCACCACCAGGTTGGCCTCCGGGGCAAGGATCGCGCCGTAGAACGCCGACCCGCCGGCCAGGGTGAAGTCGTTGCCCGTGCAGAAGACCTGGAAGTCCTTCGGATCTTCCGTGGTGTTCATGATCCCGCCGCCGCCGAAGTGCGCGTCGCCGTCGACGTAGATCTTCGTCGGTCCCGTGATGGTGAGGGTCGCCTGTCCCACCATCTGAACGCTACGGAAGTAAAACGTCCCCGGCGGCAGGGTCAGGTTGTCGTTTTCCACCAGCCGAAGGCTGCCGCCTTTCACCGCGTCGCGCCCGGCGTCGCTCAACGGAATCAGATGGTTGTCATTTTGAAACTGTACGTCGCCGAGGTCGACCGGAGGAGCCGTCACCGCCCCACTGTTCTCACACGTGATGCCGAAGATTTCGTAGCTGCCACCGGCCGTGAGCAAGTCAAAATCCGGCCCCCACATGGCATCGCCGTGGATGGCGGTGTCGCCGTTGATGCGAATGTCCTGATTGCTGCAGATGTCGCCGTTCTGGTAGCGGTTGTCGCCTCCGTAGGGTCCGAGGTTCGAGTCGTAGCTGTCCGTCATGACGCCACCCGAGCCGAAAACACCTTCCAGACCCCAGACGCCGCGGCACCGGCCGCTGTCGTGGATGGCAATCGCCTCCCGCGTCACCTCGGTTGACTGGTGCCCGAGCACGCTGGCAAAGAGAAGCGGGAGGCTGGGCTCAACGCCCACCACGCGAACCGCGTTGGGCCGATACTCCAGCGTACCCTCCGGACCGAGCGGCGCCGGCACGCCGGCCGATCCGCCGTTCAGCGAGAACAAGGGCACGAAAGTCCGGGTGTGCCCGATCCAGTTGCCGATCTCGACGGTGCCGCGATCCATGGACATCGGAAGGCTGACCACGCGATTCGCCTCGGCGAACTGAATCGCCCGGCTGAACGTGGACTCGTTGCTGATCTGCAGGCCGGACGCGCCGGCCAGGGCCCCCGAATCCACCGATCGCTGCATGTCCCAGCGCGCGTTGTAAATCAGTCCGACGTCGACCGATAACGCCGCCGATCCCAGCAGAACGATCATGGAAATGGCCGACATGACGACGGTCGTGCCCCGTCTCCTTCGTGAGCACTTCCTGAACATGGTACTGACCTTTTGATCGCCCAGGTTTTCCACTCCTGTTTTTCTGTCGCGCCCCGCAGTGCGGCATGGCGACCGGGCTGGGCGACCCGGCCGCCATGCGCGAGGGTGATCGTAGGTAGAATGTGCAGTTGGAGAACCTGTGCGGCCAGAGACTTAAGCGGCTTCTAATGATGGTATTCGGACGCGCACCGATAAGCGTCGTCGTGTCAGGGAGTTGGCACCGATGGGAGATCGTCTCTCACAACTCGACGAGCCGTCTGTAACGAAAGGCGAAGAGATGGAAAGAGGCGGAATCGCCCGGGCACGCGACGGAACCGTACCGCGATACCCTCGCACAAACGCGCCATCGTGCCACCGTACTGACACATTCACAGGGGATACAGACACAGGAACACGGCAACGGGGGAGGAACTTACCCCATTACGCCGGCACGTTCGCGGGAATCGGCGCAACGCGCGAAGAATCCGGACGTTTGCAGTACCGGGCCGCAAGGTCCGCTCCGGTCTCACGGGATGGGCACGGAGCCTCCGCCGGAAGGCTCATTCGCCGCTCCCGGCGCCGGCTGGGTGGTCACGGGCGGCAGCGCAAGCCCCGGGTGTGCCGGCCGGTCGGCCTTGATGTCCGCAAGCGTCTCCTGGATGAGTGCCTGCTCCTGCCAGCCCGTGGCGAGCCGGACCCCGCGCTCCGCCGTCTGGATCGCCTCCTCCTTCTTTCCCAGAGCGTGCAGCAGGCGGGCCAGCGTGTCGATCACGCCGATGTCCTTGCCCTCGGTCAGTTGGTCAGCCTTGCGGGCGTAGTCCAAATCGGCCGGCGTGGGCTTGCCCGAAAGATACCCGTTCCAGGCGAGAACCCCGTATGTCTCGGCCTGGTCGGCCAACTCGATCAGGCGGGCGGCCACCTTGGCCGCGTCGTCCGTACGACCCAGCCCCGCCAGCACCTGGTAGTAGGCGGGCACCGCGAAGGCCGCCATGAGGCGGTCCTCCTGCGACGCCGCGTCCTTTGCGGGCACGCCCGCGAAGATCCGGTCGACGGTGGACATGATGTCCAGATCGGCTGCCACGTCCGCGTATCGACGGGCATTCAGGAGCATGGGCAGAACGGCCTCGGCGAGCGCCGCCCGGAGAGCGGCCGGGGTCTGGGCATCCGCACGTTTCTTCTCGTAGAGGGCCAGGGTGCGGTCGGGTTCGCGAAAGATCTCATCGTAGAGCGCGAGGATCATGACGTCGTTGACCTCCACGGTGCCCTCATCGACCTTCCTGCGGACGCTGTCGCGGCGGGCCGAAAGCTCGTCCATCAGGGGTGAGTACACACCGCTGAGCATCATCATCATTTCCGAAGCGACCACGCCCCGCATGGCGGACAGGTTGGGGTGCCGGGCGAAGCCCTGCTCAAGGCACCAGACATACTCGTCGAAGGCCATCTTGTACTGGCCCTTCGTCGCGTAGGCGAAGGCCAGCTCCTTGCGGACCAGGGGGTTGGTGGCATCTGCCTTTGCGATCTTCTCCTTGGCCCGGGCAATGGCGTCCTTGCCCTCGGCGATGCCGGCGGCGGCCTCCAGGAACTGCTCGGTGGACACGTAGGTAATGATGCGGTCGATCTCCGTGCCGTCGGGCTTGAGGAAGACCAGTGTGGGAAACGACACGACCTTGAACTGGTCGATGAGCTTGGGGCTGTTGTCGCCGTTGACCTTGAGCGCAACCGTGTTCTTGCCGAGCCACTCCACGACCTTCGGGTCCTTGAACGTCGTGGCATCGAGCATGCGACAAGGCTGGCACCAGTCGGCATAGAAGTCGATGAAGACCAGCTTCTTCTCCTTGCCGGCCAGCGCCTTGGCCTCATCCACCGACAGGTCCCGGTACAGCTTGTCCTCACCCAGGGTCAGCCCCGCCGTGCCGAGCCCAACGGCAACCACCAACAGCATCCAACGTTTCATGTTCTGGTCCTTCTGCAGGTCCTGCGGAGCAGCCCGACGCCTCCGGGACGCGGCCCGCCGCAGAACACGGGATGCTATCACGGGTCTTCGCCGGAAACCACCGGACGGCCTTGCGAGCCGTTTCGGGCGGTCGGCTGGCCCCCCGGGGACGGTTCGGTCCGGCCGACCGGGGCATCCCGGTCCCTCGACGCGGACCGCAAATTCCACTACACTGCTGCCCCACGGAGAGATGGCGGGGGCATCAGGCTGCCGCCCCAGGTCACGATTCACCCGTGTGCACACGGGCCACCCAACCGCCCAGGTTGCGACCTTTTCAGACCCTGCCCCGGCCGGCCGGTCGTTGTCCGACAGGCAGCAGGCGGGGCGAACGGTCCAGCGGTGCCGGCCCGGCCGGTGACACGGTCCAACGGCGGAGAGGATCAATCATGGCGCAGTATCGGATTGCATGGCTGCCCGGCGACGGCGTGGGCAAGGACGTGATGGAGGCGGCCCGCATCGTGCTGGACGCACTGAAGCTGGACGCGGAGTACATCCCCGGCGACATCGGCTGGGACTTCTGGTGCCGCGAGGGCAACGCCCTGCCGGAGCGGACGCTGGAGACGATGAAGAACACCCACTGCGCCCTGTTCGGGGCGATCACCTCCAAGCCCAAGGACGAGGCGGACCGGGAGCTGGACCCGTCGCTGAAGGGCAAGGGATACGTGTACTTCAGCCCGATCGTGAAGATGCGGCAGGTGCTGAACCTGCACACGAACCTCCGGCCATGCAAGGCCTATCCGGGCAATCCGCTGAACTACCGC